>NZ_LATL02000255.1:21452-34067 GCF_000972705.2 Limnoraphis robusta CS-951
GATAACTGTTTGAGTGCAGATTTTAGAATGTTTTTGGCGGCGTTTTCATCCCGGTCTGCTACATACCCACAGTGAGGACATTTGTGAGTCCGGGTGTGAGAGTTTTGATCACCTTTTCACCGCAATTTGAGCAGTTTTGAGATGTATATGCAGGTTCAACTGCTACAACCGGAACCCCATAAATTCTCCCAAAATACTCCAGCCATTCTCTAAATCTGTACCAAGCAGCATCGTTAATTGATTTAGCTAGATGATGATTTTTAACCAGATTGCGTATCCGTAGGTTTTCTATTGCTACCAAGTCGTTAGACTGTATGACGTGTTGGGCAAGTTTACAGACCCAATCATTACGTCTGCGCGAAACCTTGAGATGCGCCCTTCCTAACCGATTCCTGGCTTTTTTACGGTTTTGACTTCCCTTTTTTGTTCTTGATAATCGACGTTGCAGCTTTTTAATTCGTCGCTCATCTTTTCTTAGAAAACGGGGATTCTCTACCTGTATCCCGGTGGAATCGGTGTAGAAATGGTTTAAACCGACATCCAAACCTGTTTGTTTGTTACTGAGTTCTTTGTTTTCCTCTCTGGTATGATCGATTAAAAATTGAGCATAATACCCATCGTGTCTTCTAATCACTCTAACCCGTTTAATTTGTTGGAGTTGATAGAAGTGTAAATCTCGGCTACCCCAAAGCTTAAATGTCCCTGCTTGAAACTTATCAGAAAACGTTAAATAGCCTCTATCCTCTGAAAGTTTCCATCCCGATGTTTTGTATTCAACAGATGCTCGGACTTGATATTTTTTAAACTTTGGAAATCCTTTTTTCCCCGGTATTTTTTGCCGACAATTCTTATAGAACCTCTCAATGGATGCCCATGCTCTTTCTGCGTGGGCTTGTCGAGCCATAGAATTGAGTTGGTTTACCCAGGGAAAACTAGGATTGTCTGACAGCAGTTTGCAGTAGGCATAAGCATCGTTGCGACTTTGAACTTGACCATTTATCCATGCTTTGATGATGCTGTTGCGAACAAACCTACCAGTACGGATAGCTTCGTCTAACTTTCTGTACTGGTATTGGGTTCCTTGCAGCTTCATTTCATACACAAGCATAGATTATCGGCATCAAGCCACGATAAACTATTGTAGCAGAAAATAATCCGTCGTGAACGACCTTGCTCTAAACCTGCTTCTCTTGGTAAAGCGGTTCTGACGGCGAGCGAAATTGAAACGATATAATTTGATTAAATTAGTCCTAAACTGAGTCTACCGCTCTTCTAGACCCATGTCTGAATCTATCAAACCGATTACACTTCCCCCAGCTCAAAATCCCCAGCAAGAAGGGGAATGGCTGCAAAAAGCCTTACACGCTTGGCTCGATCAAGAATTCATTCCCGAAGCGATTAATCAAACCATCGCCCAAAGAGCCGCTCAAATCTTTGTCCGTCAACGGATGGAAGGAGAAAACGATCTCGGTTGTTTAGTGATTGCCATTGTAACGGAAATGCAATCATTTGACTTTTCTCAAAGCTTTTATGGAGAGTTTGCGATCGCCAACGCCGTTAGTGATTTACTCTTAGATAGTCTGGGATATGAGCGCTGCTGTGGTCGATAAAAATCCCATCTTTTTAGTTAACAGTTATCAGTAAGCACTCACCAGTCACGTAGGGGTAATTCATGAATTACCCGTACCAGTTGTTTGCTGACTTCTGACTCTCTTGCTGCCTTTTCCCTGTTGCCTACTTGGGACTGTAGAAATTGCGGAGACACTGGACAATTCCTAGAGTCCCCTGTTCCCACTAACTTCAGCCTACCAACTGGATTTAACCACACCCGGTAACAGCCCTTTGTGTGCCATTTCCCGTAGTTGGTTGCGGCAGAGTCCAAAATCGCGATAGTATCCTCTCGGACGTCCAGTAGCCCAGCAACGATTCCTCACCCGTGTTGGTGAACTGTTACGGGGGAGTTGCTGAATTTTGCGGTGAATTTCCATTTTTTTGGCTTGATTCTCCGCCTGTTCAAACTCCTCTTTGAGAGCTTCCCGTTTTTCGGCGTACTTTTCAACAATTCTCTTGCGCTTGACGTCGCGCATGATCATACTTTTCTTAGCCATTAGAGCTGTTTTTCCTCAGTCAATTAACATTCGTTTGGATTTCATCAGACTCACTTTAATTGAGCTGATGGACACAGATCAGACAATTTACAATCATAGCACGTTGGATTTCGAGCCGTACAGACCGCCCGACCGTGGTAAATCAAGCGAATTGACCAATTTTCCCAGTCGGGCTGCGGCAGCAACAACATCAAATCTCGCTCAATACGAACCGGATCAGTCTGTTCAGTCAGTCCCAAGCGTTGGCTCAGACGCTTAACATGAGTATCAACCGTCACCCCCATATTAATCCCAAAAGCATTCGCCAGCACCACATTAGCGGTTTTCCGAGCCACTCCCGGCAGTTCGAGCAACTCTTCCATACGTTTCGGCACTTTCCCGCCAAACTTCTCCTCAATCATCGAACAAGCAGCTTTAATATTTTTAGCCTTGTTGCGATAAAAGCCCGTTGAACGCACTAACGCTTGCAATTCCTCCAAATCCGCCATCGCCAATGACAACGCATCAGGAAAGCGTTTAAACAAAGCTGGAGTCACCTTATTCACCCGCTCATCCGTACATTGGGCCGATAAAATCGTTGCCACCAAAAGCTGCACAGGAGTCTGGTAGTTGAGCGTACAAGCCGCATCGGGATAAAGCCGTTTCAGCCGCACTAAAATCTCTAAGGCTCGTTGCTTCGTGCTTAATCGCTTGCGAATGGTCATTTCAGTTACCTCAAAGGGTTCACTGTTGCAGAAGCGATCGCACCCAACCCAAGTTCGCCGTATCGCGTACAATCAGGAAAATTCCCAACCCCAACAGTAACATTAAGCCTGTTTGCATCACACTTTCTTGCAGGCGAGTGGGGAGCGGTTTACCACGAATCGCTTCAATCAATAAAAACGCCAATTGACCCCCATCGAGCGCCGGAAGCGGCAAAATATTGATAAACGCCAGGTTAATGCTAATCAATGCGGCAAATTGGAACAAATCTCCCGCATCCGAACGAGCAATATCCGCACCAATGGCGACAATTCCCACTGGGCCAGAAAGCTGATTCGCCGTCTGACGGAAATTGCTAATCAGTTGACCAAAACCGGAAACCGTTAAGTTAATAATCCGTTGGAACTCGTTCGCCCCCTCGCTAAAGGCTTGAACCAAGTTATCCGCCCGACGACGCACCACCTCTCGGTTATGAGTCAGTTGTACGCCAATTCGCCCTTTACCATCGCTTCCCAATTCAGGAATGACTTGCACGGGGATAATCTCTTCACCCCGTTGGACTTCTAGATCTAACGGTTGGTTGGGGCGAGATTGAATCTCGGTGATCAAATCCTGAATGGCTTCCTGGGAGGGTTCAAATCTTTTACCCTCCATTGAGATAATCACATCATTCGGCTTGATTCCCGCTTTGGCGGCTGCGGAACTTACATCGGTTGCCACTTCTGGCACCTTGACTCCTGGATTGTAGTTAAATTCAGGGATGCCAATTATTCCCACTTGAGCAACCAAGAGAAAATAAGCAAAGATCAGATTAGCAATTACTCCCGCACTGATCACAATAGCGCGATCTAAAATCGGGCGGTTGCTTAACAGATTGGGATCATCTCGAGGAATCGTACTTTCAGGATCTTCGTCGGGAAATCCGACAAACCCACCTAACGGAATTCCTCGTAAGGCATATTCTGTCTCTGAGCCTTGATATTTGAGCAAGATCGGGCCAAAACCGATAGAGAAACGGTTAACGTGAATATTTTGCAGCCGTGCCGCCAGAAAGTGACCGAGTTCATGGACGAAAATCAAGACTGCAAGAACTGCGATCGGTGCCAAAACGGACATGAATATACTTCGCTGAAACAATAAGTGTATTAATTTTATTTATTGTGACACACTTTATCCAGTGACCCTTCGGGTGAGCAGTCCCTCTTCGACGGAAACCGCCAAGATCTCGCTGTTCACCAGTTGCAGTTGTAGGGGTAATTCATGAATTACTACCAGTTTTTTCCCTCTTGCTTCTCTTGCCTGTTCCCTGTTCCCTGTTCCCTCTCTGACAATTTACCGATAGAATCGAGAAAACCGAGCAGAATAATGGGAAAGACGACCTGTGGCTAAGTCAACTGAAGTCCAAAACACAGAACCCGAACATCTAGAACCCAAGCAACCTCTTTCTCGCACACCTTTGTACGATGTCGCTGTGGAACTGAAGGCTCGCATGGTTCCGTTTGCGGGATGGGAAATGGCTGTACAATTCTCAGGGATTAACAAAGAACATGAGGCGGTACGTTCACAAGCGGGAATGTTTGATATTTCCCACATGGGCAAGTTTATTTTGATCGGAGAGAACTTAATTGAGACGCTGCAACCTTTGGTTCCTTCTGATCTGAGTCGCTTACAACCCCATCAAGCCCAATATACGGTTTTATTGAGTGAGCAAGGCGGTATTCTGGACGATATTATTTTTTATTATCAGGGTGAGGATGCAGATACAGGCTGTCAACGGGGTGTGATGATCGTGAATGCAGCAACTTGTTCTCGCGATAAAGCTTGGATATCCGCACAGTTAGAACCCACCGATATTACCTTAGAAGATTTAACAAAATATCAAGCTTTAATTGCTGTTCAAGGGCCTGAAGCTGTATCAAAGTTACAGCCTTTGGTGAGTGAAGATTTGCAGTCTATCGCCTTTTTCGGACATCTGAACGCGACAATTTTCGGACATCCGGCTTTTATTGCCAGAACCGGATACACCGGAGAAGATGGCTTTGAAATTATGGTTGATCCCGAAGTGGCGGTACAATTGTGGCGGAGTTTGTTAGAAGCTGGAGTGACGCCTTGTGGTTTGGGAGCGCGAGATACGTTACGCTTAGAAGCGGCGATGGCATTGTACGGTCAGGATCTCGATATCTCTACAACTCCTTTAGAAGCAGGATTAAATTGGTTAATTGACTGGGATAGCAAGCAAGATTTTATTGGTCGGTCTGTTCTCGAACGTCAAAAAGCCGAAGGCGTATCTCGGCGACTGGTGGGCTTGGAAATGCAAGGACGCCATATCGCCCGTCATGGTTATCCCGTGAAGGTCAGGGGAGAAATTGTTGGGGAAATTACCAGTGGCACTTTATCACCCACCCTCGGAAAAGCGATCGCTTTAGCCTATGTTCCCAAAGATTTTGCCCGAATTGGTCAGTCTCTTGATGTGGAAATTCGCGGGAAAACCTATTCAGCCTCAGTCGTCAAGCGTCCTTTTTATCGTTCGACCTCTCGTCCCCAAAAATAACCCCCAAAAATAACAAGGTCAAGCTTCGAGAGTTCAACTTTTCCTCGGCTTCCCTGTGACTTTCATCAAGTTAAAACCATCCTGAAATCCTGACTTGAGGGGGTAAAAAAGCGGATTCTATTCAGCGTCAAAAGGGAAAGCTGACTCATCACCTTTACAGAACTCTAGTGATTGTAAAGACAGCGAGTTTGCCTTGTAAAAGTTTGATGAAATCGTGTAGGAAATCTTGCGCTCAAACCAATGACTCGTATAGGATGTCAGCAAGGTGATAGATTGATATATCAAAAAAACTTAGCTGATAAAAAAGCAAGTCACAAAATATCACTAAAGTCTTTGCAATCACTTGGGTTTTTCTTGCCTAAGTGTTTGTTTCATATAGAGCCATTCTTTCGGGGAAACAACCTTCACGATGAAAACACCTTTTCTGATTTCTGGCGTTTTAGCCGCAGCAACTACTGTTTTTGCCGCCACGACTCCTGCTTTTGCTTACAGTATTGCCAATGATGGAAGTGTTAATCTTAATAACGGTGATATCGGCGACTTTTTTGAAGTCAACTTTGATGGTAATGTGAACCAAAATGATGTTGATGGACTCTCGGGACAAGCTTTATTTAGATTAGATAACTGGGGTCTAGAAACGATTGGCGGAACAAATTATACTGTTGCTTCATTCTTTGTCCGTTTGGAGAACACCTCCACCAATCCTATCTCTTCGAGAATTTCTCGTTTAGGGTTTGACACCAACCCGAATATTGTCAATAGTGCATCCAGCGTCAACGGAGAATTTACTCGTGTTTCTAGTGGCAGGTTTCCGAGTCCAGTGGGTAATATTGAAGTCTGTCTAATTCCCGGCACAGGCAACTGTACAGGTGGTCCGGGTGGAGTCCAAACTGGAGAAACAGGCACTTTTAACCTCAAACTTGCTTTTGCCAACACCTCATTAACCACCTTGAACCTCAGCAACTTCCACGTGCGGTATCAGAGTATTACTGGAACTACTTTCGGCACCAGTGGCACTGGAGATGGTAAGGTGATGGCTAGTTCAACAGATGCTCCCGAACCCCTGACTATTTTAGGAACAGCAATGGCACTCGGCTTTGGGGGAGTATTCCACAAAGAACAACAAAAACAGAAGCTAAAACAGCAAGTCAAAGCTTAATTGTAATTGGGAATTAGCCCCAAGATCTTGATCAGATTGAGGGTCAGATCATCTCATCTTCACTCAACCCGAGTTCAATCTTTTTAAAAAAGTAGAATATTTTAACTCCCCACATGAGCTTAAAATTAAGTTGGGGAGTTTATTTTGAACTCAGAACGGTTGCAATGCTCAGGTTAAAAGCCATGAACGCACTTGAAGAGCTATCCCTCAAATCTCTAACTGAATCTCGGTTCTGGCTGTTAGGAATTGCAGCCGGACTGATGGCAATTCACCTGACGCTGACTCTACATCATGGAAGTCCTGATTTACAGGCGATTAGTTTTTTATTTTGGTTTGTGGTATCATCGTTAGTCTGGCAAAAACGCGATCGCCTCAATTTAGAAAGCGGGATTTTCCCCAGTTTACTGGGTTTGATGATCATTGCGGCAGTGTTACTCAAAAGTGCAACTCTGCCCACTTCTAACTTTTTAGGGGTATCCCCCTTTATTTCCGGTATTGGTTTAACCCTAATTGCTTCTGGTTTTCGAGGGTTTAAACTCTATTGGCGGGAATTGTTAATTTTGTTTTTTCTGGGTGTCCCAAAAGTTCTGATCTGGCCTATTATCGATATATCGGGATTAACAGCTCGCTTCGCCACGTTTATTCTCTGGTATTCTGGATTTGAAGCCTCTCGTCGTGGCTTTGAGGTGATCATGCCCGGAGGCGGAGTCAATGTGAATATGGGATGTTCAGGCTTTGCGGGAATGTTCTATCTATTGGGGTTTGCGGTGTTGTTTCTGATTCTGTTTCCTCTCAAGAAACTTCACAAGAAAATTTTGGTTTTGGCTGCTTCTGTTGCGATCGCTTTTGTGGTAAATGGATTTAGAGTAGCAATTATGGCACTTTTTGCCAATGCTCAAGATGAGGAAGGTTTGCAATACTGGCACGTGGGAGAGGGTTCACTGATTTTTATGATGATTTCTGTAGGACTGTTTGGCTTGCTTTGCTGGTTCCTCCTCCGTCAAGAAGAACCTTCATCGAATGAAGTATTAGAACAGTAAAATCCTATGAAGTTTTGGCAACCCTTGCGTACTTCGTTACTGATTCTTACCTTTGGAACTGTTCTTTTAGTCTTCGGAAAATCTGTCATTTCCCCGGCATCCAAAGAGTTAACAGAGAAACCGTTTGTCTTCCCATCTGAGGTGCCTTTACCGGGATGGCAACCTGTTAAGAGTCAAGTGGTAGAGGACACAATACCCAGAAATTTATATGAATATACCTCGGCAAATCTTCTATTAGAGATAGAGATGCAATATGTGGATCATCCTCACGTTAATGAAAAACTATTCCGTCAGTATGATCCGCGTTTATCTAGTCCTGAGAAACTCGAAAGTGTTCTAAAACAGCAAGATCAAACAGGTTTTTATAGCGTAGAAATTGCAGAGAATCGAGCCTATCTCCGCTCTTGTATTAACCCAAACAGCCCCAGTGCAATTCTTTATGAACAGTTCATCCAAAACCGCTATACTTATGATTTGAAGGTCAGTCGTTTGCTACCGATTTTACTGGGTCAAGAACCACTCAGAGATCATCGTTGTTTGTGGACTCATCTCTCTGTACCTCTGGATGATCTCCCCACTGAACAAGCTTATTTGATTTTAGAAAAAGCCTGGTTATCTTGGTATCAATGGTGGCAGCCGCAATTTCCCAAAATTTAATCCCAAAAACAACTATTTTTAGTAATCTAACCCATGACTCAATCTAATAGTAATCCGCTCACCGAAAAAGTAGATGCCCTGTGGAAATTTAGCTCTAGTTTACTACAAACAATCCCGCCTTTGCGCTGGGTTGGCTACACCTTGTTATTCCTAACCTTCGTTGATTTAGTTATTTTACTGATTCCGCCTCAATTGACAAATCCCGTGTGGGAGTTTCAAACAATGGGAGCGATTGTTGAACGAGTTGCGGTTCCTTTAATTGCCTTTGTTTTAATCTTTTATGGAGAACAAAATCTCCGTCCGAAATGGGAAAGACCCCTTTTAAGCCTTTTATCACTATTGACGTTGTTGTTTGGTATTTTCCTGCTAATCTTAGTTCCTTTAGGCATTATTAATACGCTGCGAATTGATAAACAGAGTAATACTCAAATTGATACTCAAGTTGAACAACGGATGACTCAAATTCAGCAAGTTCAGCAACAACTGGAACAAGCAAACACTGAAGAACAGATGGAAAACCTGTTAAGTCGTCTCGATACTCAAGGTCGAACTCCAGAAATACAATCGGCACAAGAGTTAGAAGAAATTAAAAATCAACTTTCTGACTTTGTTACTCGGACAGAAAGCAGCACCAAAACCCAAGCAGAAGAGACACGCAGAAACCGTAGAATCTTATTGTTTAAGAACTCGCTTAAATGGAATTTAGGTGCTTTAGTCTCCGGTGTGTTGTTTATTGCCATTTGGAAAGCTACAGGTTGGACTCGAAAACGGGCCTAAAACCTGAATTAATCTGATTGACATTTGAACAGTCTTTCCCTCTGTCAAAGCGTTGACAGGGGATTGGCTATTTCTGGTTTTGGGGAGTATGTCAACGAACAGGATACAATACAGGGATGAAGAAAGAACCCCCAGCTAACTCAACAGTTGGTCAGTGGTTTGTCATTTAGGATGTGGGACTTCGGCACCTCCCCCAAATCCCCGCCACTCATTAAATTAGCTTTTGAGAAAAGAAAATGTCACAAAGTTCTTAACCCACTGACCAACGGTTACACAGGGCTACCGTCGTTTTACAAGGGGTTGTCCCATTCTTGCGGCGATCTCAACTGTTTTCCTGGCGATCGCATTCCCCACGCTGATAATCTGTAATTTACCGTTGCTAGACAGAGTTTTCCGACTATTGCGACTTCTGTCACCCTAAGCTGTCTAACGCGATCTCAACTTAAAGAATGTCAGAGACATAAAATTATGAAAATTGCAATTTTATCACAAGACTCTAACCTCTACTCTACAAAACGACTCAAAGAAGCCGGAGAACAACGAGGCCATGAAATGTATGTCATTGACTATCTGCGTTGCTATATGAATATAACCTCCCATAAACCGATGGTCATTTATGGGGGAAAGCCGTTAGAAGGATTTGATGCGGTGATTCCTCGCATTGGGGCTTCACAAACTTTTTACGGTACTGCCGTTGTCCGACAGTTTGAAATGATGGATGTGTTCACGGCTAATGAGTCTCAAGGGATTTCTCGCGCCCGTGACAAGTTACGCTGTTTACAACTGTTGGCTAGGGAAGGAATTGGTTTACCTGTGTCCGGTTTTGCTCATTCAACCAAAGATATTGACGGTTTGATTAATACCGTTGGCGGTGCGCCTTTAGTGGTGAAGCTTTTGGAAGGAACTCAAGGGATTGGGGTGGTTTTAGCGGAAACCTATCAAGCTGCCAAGTCGGTGATTGAAGCCTTTCGGGGTTTAAATGCCAATATTTTGGTGCAGGAGTTTATTGAAGAAGCTAAGGGTTCAGACTTACGGTGTTTTGTGATCAATGAACGAGTGGTTGCTTCGATGAAACGACAGGCGGTAGAAGGAGAATTTCGTTCTAACCTGCATCGGGGTGGAACAGCAGAAAAGGTTAAATTAACCCCAGAAGAACGTTCAACAGCAGTCAGGGCGGCGAAAGCGATGGGACTGAAAGTGGCAGGTGTGGATTTACTCCGTTCTAATCATGGCCCGGTGGTGATGGAGGTGAATTCTTCGCCGGGACTAGAGGGGATTGAAAAGGCGACAGGAATTGATGTTCCTGCCAAGATTATTGAATTTTTGGAGAAGAATGCTGCTAAGGGAAACTCACGCGATCGCATCCAAGGTTAAGTACATTAAGAGTTTATGATCAGCCAATAGAAGCCAATCAATGTTATGCTAATATCTGTCGATTTGATTGTTGACATAGAGGCTGGGTATCATGGAAACTAATGATCTTGGGTTTGTAGCAACTGTATTGTTTGTGCTTGTTCCTTCTGTTTTTCTATTGATTCTGTTCATTCAAACTCGGGGTGAGACTGAAGGTTAATCATTTTCACGATTATTACTTCATCAACCGCGATCGCGAATCTCTAAAAAGCGCTGCGAAGTTATCAGCTTCACTGCGCTTTTTTCAATGTAACAAATCTTTATGGAGCCGCAGTCCGTGCCAATAATACGGGACATTCGGCATGAACCCGAACGTAATCCGACTGTGATCCTCCGAGTAAACGATCTAAGTCAACCAAGCTTTTCGCCACAGTTGGACGGCGATCAGGAGATCCTAAAATCAATAAGTCCGCCCCGACATCACTGGCGATGCGACAAATTTCTGGCCCCGGTTTACCGATCGCACTAACGCAGCGATAACTCACACCCATTCTCTTGACAGGTTCAAGGGCAGCGGCAATCACCGGATCAGCTTCAGCCTTATTGGAGAAATCTTCGCTCGATTTGCCCGTAATATCTTTGTTCACATGAGCTAAAATCAGTTGTCCACCGTGAATATCTTTGACCAAAGACAACGCCAGGTCTAAGTATTCTTTCGAGGAGTCTGAAGCATCCAAAGCCACCATGATATGCTTGAGCTTCTTGACGTAAATCCCATCTTTAACCAGCAACATCGGCCGGGATGTCAATTGAAAAACGTATTGACTGACGGAATTTTCCAAAATCGCCCGCAAGCCTTGTAACCCCCGTGATCCGATAATAATCAAGTCAGAATTTTCTTCATCGGCAACTTGACAGACAATATCTTTGGGATCTCCCTGCTTCAAACGCGGGTTAACTTTACTCGGATCAACTTTGATCGACTGAACCGCTTGGGCTAAAATTTTTCCCCCCGCTTCTAATTTTTCAGACATCGCCTCTGCGGAGGCTTGGGAGGGAACAACGTGTAAAACAGTTACAGATGCTTGCTGAATGGATGGAATATCCATCAACATATTCAGCATCTCTTCACAGAGTCCACGTCCGGCAACCGTTACTAGAATTTTGTTGATATTCATCGCTTTTTCCTACGGTGTCGCTCAAGTGCTTTGATTGAATGGGATTTGAGTACCCGTCATCAAGTACACTGATAACTGCTAACTTTGATAGACGTTGCCTAGAACGTCCGTTTGTTGACTGATAACAAGTCTATACTTCAGCATAAGCCTGATAACTGACTGAGAATTTGTAGAAATGTAGCGTTTTGGAACAATTTGTAACGTGTCTTTCACTCAACACCCTCAACCCCTTTTATCTTCTGTCACTTTCTCCGATGGTTGGTTGATCCTCTCGGTGCGGGTCTTTCCCCATCATACCGACTATCTTAACGGGGGGACTGGGGGGCTATAGCACTGCCTCCATAATCTTTGATTTGGGGGTAGGTACATGGACACCCCAGGTAAAAAGCGAGGCATTCGACCTGTCCGCTTTTTACAATCTCCGTATCAATTGTTAAACTTAATGACATAGAGTCAAAACAGCCATGTTGGTATTTGAGGCCAAATTACGAGGAACAAACGAGCAGTACGTCATCTTGGACGAGATGATTAGAACTGCTCTTTTTGTGCGTAATAGTTGCCTGAGGCACTGGATGGATAACAAAGGGGTCAACAGGTATGACCTGAATAAATACTGCAAGGTACTCAGAGAACAATTTGAATGGTGTAAAAAGCTTTCAGCGCAAGCCGGTCAAGCCAGTGCTGAAAGGGCTTGGAGTGCTATCGCCAGGTTCTTTGATAATTGCAAGAAAAAGGTTCCGGGCAAGAAAGGTTTTCCTAAGTTTAAGAAGCATCAAACTCATGGCTCAGTCGAGTACAAAGTTGATGGATGGGTGTTATCGGATGACCGATTAACCATTACATTTAGGGATGGTTTCAAAGCTGGAACTTTTAGAATGTGGGGAACTCGCGATTTACATTTTTACCAAAAAGAACAGATTAAGCGAGTGAGTGTTGTGCGTCGAGCCGATGGATATTATGTTCAGTTTTCCATCGACCAAGAGCGAAATGAACAACATAAGCCCACAAATCGGATGCTAGGCATAGATGTTGGTCTAAACCATTTCTACACCGACTCTGATGGCAACAAAGTAGAAAACCCTCGGTTCTT
>NZ_LATL02000256.1 GCF_000972705.2 Limnoraphis robusta CS-951
TTTGTTGACTCCGATGGGTCAACTCGGCTCCCCAGATAACATTTTCTTCACTTACCAAAGCGAGTCCTGTTACTTTTGAACCTGGATCAGTCTTAAGGGTTAAAGGTTTGATTTCTACATTTTCTACTTTTTCCTTAAGAATGATAGTGAAAGGATAGCGACGAAGTATAGCCGCTTTTTTCTGACTTAATAACAATCTTGCTTGAGCCGGATGAATCGGATTATAGGGTTGTTTATCACTATCGACAACGAAAACATAATTTGACATAAATAACTCCAATTTCTTGGGTAATGTTTGCCTTGACAATGTTATCTGAGCTTGTTAGGCCTAACTCACTGACTTAACCCGATTAAATCTGTTTAAAGTTAGACGACAGAGCTAAAAACTGGCACGCATTCTTAGGTGTCTTGACCCAAATAACGGAGTTCTCTAAGAACTTAGTCTGGTCACGTTTGGACTNACTTAACCCGATTAAATCTGTTTAAAGTTAGACGACAGAGCTAAAAACTGGCACGCATTCTTAGGTGTCTTGACCCAAATAACGGAGTTCTCTAAGAACTTAGTCTGGTCACGTTTGGACTCTTTCAAGCCCCCGTTATACCGCTTTCGCGGTTAACGGCGGGTTCGTGACAACAACTGTCTGACTCAAGCAGATCGATACGGATTAATGGCTGCTATCTTGGATGAAACCCTCAGTGAAGATGAGCGAGAATCTGTTGATCGTTTACTGAGAGCTGTTGTGAGAGGACGAATTCACGTTGTAGATGAATTGTCGGCTCTCAGTTAAGTCATAATACGATTATGAGGTAGAGTTCTATCTAGGAACTCTATCTCAAGGCAAGTATTTCTGCACAACAGTCCAACCTGTTAGAGAAACGACGGCAAAGGCAAATAATAGCACGATATTGGTACTAATATGAAGCGATCGCGCCCAAGGTCGTGAAGGATGAATTTGAGTTGAACTCCAAGCTGAAAGCAAGACTAAACTAACAACTGTTAGTCCCGCAGGCAAGTGGGCTGAATGACCGAGATTCCCATAATAACCGATGGTGCCAATCAAACCAATTGCCAACAGGAGTAAGACTAATCCGACCATTGTAGCGCCAATCAGGTAATGAGCCGTTCGTAAACCCTGAGGGCGAGGCTGTTTCACATTACGAGTATAAAACATCCAACTACCTGTGACGGCGAGCATCAGGTAAGCAAACAGCGAAAATCCCATTGACCAAGCGGCTATCTTCCACAGCCACAGAAAAGACGGAAGGTTCATCAGAAGTTCCTAATTGGGGCTTCAGTGATGTAGGTGTTGCGTTATACAACCCATCAATGATCACTAGGGCGATGACTACAAAGATAGCATTGCAGGTGTACCCAACTGCGGGTTTAGAGAAAAATTTGGCGAGATTAGGAGTAATAGCAGTCTGAGGGTGAACGTTTTCTGAGATCGGGTATGTTGAAGTTGTGAACATAAAAAATTAAACCACTCTACTTGATCACTAGAATGGCTTATATTTTCATTAAGTGCGTTAAATTTAGATAAAAAATCAATGAGAAAATTTTTACTTGATTTGAATTCAGTTTAATTCTTGTATTATTTTGAAATAAAATGAACCCAAAAATCCCCATCAGCCATACAAGTTCGCCGGATTAGACCGTAAGAATAGCGTAAATAAGCGCCACTTAAATCGGTTCTATATCCACTGGAAAACCATTCTCCATAGGGATCGTGAACAATTAATCCCGAGTCATCATAACCCACCACAGGCATGATATGACCAAAGGCGGTAAAATATCCGTGAATCACGCAGGGTTTTCCCTCGGCTAACCAGTCTTTTAAATCATCCATATCTCCTTTTTCTGTAAAATAATCTTTACAGCCATAATCTCTAACAATTTTTGCCAGATCATAGGGACTCCAACGACTATATCCTCTTTGGATCGCATATTCATACAGTTCATCTTCAAACTGTCCGTAACTTTTACGACGAGGCCTATTATAGTAGGCTAAACACATCGCCATTGACGTCACGTTACAAGCGCCTGTCGGATTAAAGAAATTATCCGTTTGAGGTTTGTAGGGAAAGCTATCTAATCGCACTTTTTTCGGTCTAATTTTGGGATAAATGAGTTTACTTCCTTCATAGATTTCAGCGTGTTTTTCAAAGATGTACCAAATCGATTGCTCTTGAAAAGATTGACCTCGAAATGCAACTCGGACATGACCTCGAACGGGTTCAAAAGCAATCAGAGAAAAAGACAGTTCTGCTTTCATTCCCTGTCTTTCAGATTCACTGAGTTCGCTAGATTGAACAGGTCTAAGTTTTAAGATGGTTTCCTGAGTAATTTTGAGAACCAGTGCAGGATTAGGTAATTCTTCGGGTTTGGTTGTGATTAACATTTGAGCGGTATTAGTCGCTAAATATCCCGGTTCCCCACACTCCATCAAGGTTTGAAATCGATGTAAAGCTGCGGTTGATAATGAACCAAATTTCCCATCAACAGGGGGGTCAAGCAAACCTAAGTTAACAAGGAGCGTCTGAATCTGACGAGTTAACTCCTCATCTGCGGCGATCGCTTTGATATCATAACGGTGATCTGTTCCTACGATATCCTGTAGTTTCATATGGGATGGAAATATCTTGAGAGTGGTTTGCTTTCTCGGTTATTATATCCTTGAAGTTAGGCTTTAGCGTTATCAATTTTTTGAGGATTCTAGAAGGCTGTAATCTTCAATTCTCAACTGGAGTTTAGACCAAAGCTTGAATAATAAGTCAATATCCCAAGTAGATCAAAGCTGAAATCCGAGAAAATTTCAATAAAAATTTCAGTTATTGTTTCAATTTCTTCGCTTTCTTTTGACTTTCAAACTTTCCACTACTCTTTTTGACAATGGGATACCTCGGTTTCTTGTTTCTTTTTTGACCTTTTAGCCAACCGGGGGATTTTCCGCTCTTGTTTGGGTAAACAGGTAGGTGTACCAATCTCTAGTCAACCACCCCACGCACAAGGCTGAGGGGGCTTGTAACTAGGCAAGATGACTGCCCGAAACATATGGCGCATTGACTGACGCCTGCTCCTGGGTCCCATTCTGGGTAGAAGAGTGATTGAGATGCGCGATCGCATTGAAAGAGTTAGTTAGCAAGGGTTATAAGATTGACAATCCAACTGTTCACTGTAGAATGGTAGGATAGAAGAAAATTGTGCCGACAAACAATTTGTAAACAATACTGTTAAGTCATCGATGCCTCCCGTAGAGTCGAACGCTTCTCCAGAACAGCCCGAGAAAATCTACCTGCCGAAAACGAGCGAATCCGAAACTCTCAAAAAGATTCGCCACACAACCTCTCATGTCATGGCGATGGCGGTTCAGAAGCTCTTTCCAAAGGCTCAGGTAACGATTGGCCCTTGGATTGAAAATGGCTTCTACTACGATTTTGACAGCCCAGAGCCATTTACCGAAAAAGATCTCAAAGCCATTCAAAAAGAAATGGCTTCGATTATCAAGCGCAAATTACCTGTAGTCCGCGAAGAAGTGACTCGGGAAGAAGCCAAACGTCGGATCGAGGCCTTGGGTGAACCCTACAAATTAGAGATTTTAGAAGGTTTAGAAGATCCCATTACCCTTTATCACCTGGGCGATCAATGGTGGGATTTGTGTGCAGGCCCCCACGTTGAAAATACAGCCGATATTAACCCCAAAGCGATTGAACTCGAAAGTTTAGCAGGCGCTTACTGGCGAGGCGATGAAACCAAAGCCCAACTTCAGCGTATTTATGGTACGGCTTGGGAAACCCCCGAACAGTTAGCTGAATATAAACGCCGCAAGGAAGAAGCCCTAAAACGGGATCACCGTAAACTCGGTAAAGAGTTAGGACTATTTATTTTTGCGGATGTTGTTGGGCCAGGTCTACCGTTGTGGACTCCCAAGGGAACTGTCCTGCGAAGCACTTTAGAAGATTTCCTGAAAAAAGAACAACTCAAACGGGGCTATTTACCTGTTGTTACGCCCCATATTGCCAGAATTGATCTGTTTAAAACATCAGGACATTGGCAACAATATCGTGAAGATATGTTTCCGATGATGGCAGAAGATGAAGAAGCGGCGAAACTCGAACAGGGATTTGTTCTCAAACCGATGAACTGTCCGTTTCACATCCAAATTTATAAGAGTGAATTACGTTCTTATCGAGAACTTCCCATCCGACTGGCGGAATTTGGAACCGTCTACCGTTATGAACAGTCGGGAGAACTGGGCGGTTTAACGAGGGTTCGTGGGTTTACCGTTGATGATTCTCATTTATTTGTGACTCCCGAACAGCTTGATAGCGAGTTCTTGAATGTTGTTGATTTAATTTTGTCCGTTTTTGGCAAATTAAAACTGAGTAACTTTAAAGCACGACTGAGTTTCCGTGATCCAGAATCTGATAAATATATTGGGTCTGATGAGGTTTGGAATACCGCAGAATCAGCTATTCAACGAGCCGTTGAAACCCTAGAAATGGATCATTTTCTCGGAATCGGAGAAGCAGCTTTTTATGGGCCAAAACTGGACTTTATCTTTCAAGATGTTTTAGACCGAGAATGGCAACTCGGAACGGTACAGGTAGATTATAATTTACCCGAACGCTTTGATCTAGAATATGTTGCTGAAGATGGCACTCGCAAACGTCCCGTAATGATTCACCGAGCGCCCTTTGGTTCCCTCGAACGGTTGATCGGGATTTTGATCGAACAATATGCGGGAGATTTTCCTTTGTGGTTAGCACCCGAACAAATTCGCTTGTTAGCGGTGAGTGATGAGTTTTTACCCTATACTCAAGACGTGGTGCAGAAAATGCGATCGCTTGACATTCGCGCCTCAGTCGATAGTAGCCGCGAACGGTTAGGCAAACAAATTCGCAACGCTGAAAAGGACAAAATCCCAGTCATGGCGGTTGTGGGAGCCAAAGAGGTTGAGGCGAATAGTCTCAGTATTCGGACTCGTGTCTCTGGTGAATTGGGGACGCTGCCAGTGGATGAAGTCTGCGAACGGATGCAAAAAGCGATCGCTAATTTTGAAGACTTTTAAAGTGTAGGTAAAATCGCTAGCGAATGCTGACCAATGCGAATAAATTTGATATCATCGATTTGCAGATGGTATTAGCTAGTCGTGGTTATTCCCTTCTCCGGCAGAAAGGGTTTCACAAACAGATAGCTTGACCTTTGAAAAATCTTTGAGACTAGACTGTTTCTTTGATCTCGAGTGCAATGCGATGTAGATGTAGGGGACATCAAATTTCCCTCAACTCAAACTTTGTTAGGTAATATTACAATTTTTTCTGATATCCTATCGAGGGAACATAGTGTTTATCGGATAATATTGTGCATTGAATGAAGCTAGGGGGATCGGGTATAATGGACTTAGACAAATTCAACTAAAACAAATTTATATGAGTCCCACCAAAAAGGAAATTGAGTCTTTGTTGAAAAATTTACCCGATGATTGTTCCCTCGAAGATGTCCAATATCACCTGTATGTGATTGAAAAATTTCGACATGGACTTGCTGTTTTGGATACAGCTCGAAAACTAACACAAGATGAAGCAGAAGGTTTACTGAGTAAATGGATTATCAAGTAGTTTGGTCGCCAAAAGCCTTAGATGATATTGATGCAATTGCTGCTTATATTGCCAGAGATTCTGTCTCCTATGCAGCCGCAGTGGTGCAACGGATCATTGAGGTAACTCGCAAATTGAGTGACTGTGCCTTATCGGGTAACGTCGTTCAAGAGTTTGGTGATGAAACTATTCGAGAACAGTTTGCATATACCTATCGAATTTTATATCGAGTTAAGGATGAGACTGTGACGGTTGTAGCCGTCGTTCACGGAAAACGATTATTGAAGTTATAGTTACAGCCCAAAAAATCCCTCTCATTTCTCTCTGGAAGCGAGAGGGTTTTCTCATTCTTGAACCTTAAGTGAGGCGCACTCCCCCACCTCGGAATAGGTGGGGGAGTGCCGAACACCCGAATTAATCGTCTTTACCCTGAGACTGGATATAGGACTTAATGACATCTAGCGAAGCGCCACCGCCAGAAACAGCACAATAGCCACGTTTCCAAAAAACGGGTTTCCAATAGTAAAGTTTCAGTTCAGTGGCGTAACGTTTTCTGATCTCCCGACTGGTAACAGTTTTCATCGTATTAGCCAGTTTCGATACAGAGACATCAGGCGCAAAGTCTATCAATAAATGAATGTGATCCTTCATCTCTAAATCCGCTTTTGCTTCAACCAAGTAAGAGCGGTTCTTTTCGCAGATACTTCTGCACAGTTGGATAATATCCGCCTCTATCTGTTCAGTTAGCACTGGATGGCGATACTTTGTGACAAACACCATGTGAATCTGAATGCTACAAAAACTATGAGCAAAAGCTCTTAGGCTTCTTGCCATTGGTTTACTTCATGTACTACACTATAAACACTATGGCACACAAAGCAGCACCCAAAACTATCAGAACCGATAAATGGCGCATTGTACCGAACAGTGGGCAAAGACAGTATTTGCTCAACACTGTGCAGGAATACCGCCGTTTATGCCGATTTTTGGTAACGGTGATCTGTACCCACTGGATTGATTTGGGGAGCCTGGGCAGCGATGAACTCGTTCCTGCCGTCGAAAGATTGGTGCATAGAACCGCAAAAAATCCAAGCCCGAAATACCCTCAAATCAACCGAGCGTTTCACAAGTTCCCTAGCTATTTGCGCCGCGCTGCAATTATGTTTGCAGCAGGTCAAGTGAGTAGCTACATNGTCGAAAGATTGGTGCATAGAACCGCAAAAAATCCAAGCCCGAAATACCCTCAAATCAACCGAGCGTTTCACAAGTTCCCTAGCTATTTGCGCCGCGCTGCAATTATGTTTGCAGCAGGTCAAGTGAGTAGCTACATGACTCGATACTGGGATTGGCAGTCAGGGTCTAGTCGGAATCGCAGAGACGCAAAACCGCCGATCCTTAATTCTGATACAGGCTGTTACCCCGCCCTGTACAAAGGGCAATGCTTCAAGTTGCACGGATTTAAAAAAGTCGAAATCAAAGTATTTACTGGATCTGACTGGATTTGGATCACTATGCCTATCGCTTCGTTGCGTGAACGGCATAAGATTCCGACCAACCAAATTAAATCCCCCTCACTCATCGTTAATGATAAATCGTGCCATTTGTCGGTTCCGTTTGAGTGCCACCCTGAGAAGGTGAAGGGATCTGGTGTGGTTGTGGCGATTGATTTGGGAATCAATACAACTGCTACTGTTTCAGTAGTAAGCCGTGACGGTACTGTAATCCATCGTGAGTTCATTCACCCTGGAAGAGACATAGACCGTCGCGATAAGCGTCTGAAATCAGTCTCTCAGAGAGCTAAGAAGACGATGGGAAAAGGCGGAAAGCTAGGTTCGGGATTCTGCAAAAACACCTATCGCAAGTGTCGCAACATCAATCAGCAGATTGGGCATATCGTTTCCAAACGCATTACTNGTACTGTAATCCATCGTGAGTTCATTCACCCTGGAAGAGACATAGACCGTCGCGATAAGCGTCTGAAATCAGTCTCTCAGAGAGCTAAGAAGACGATGGGAAAAGGCGGAAAGCTAGGTTCGGGATTCTGCAAAAACACCTATCGCAAGTGTCGCAACATCAATCAGCAGATTGGGCATATCGTTTCCAAACGCATTACTCTGATTGCTCAGAAGTACAGTGCCGACGCAATTGTATTTGAGGATCTCAAGGGGTGGAAGCCGAAGGGCGGAAAGAAGCGATCCAACCTGAAACAGCGATTTCATGGTTGGCTCAAAAGCTTGATTGTCGAACTGACCCAACGCAAGTGGACGGAATTGGGCGGCAAAACTATTGCCGTAATTGCTGCTTATACCTCAAGGCTTGCTTACGACGGGTCAGGACGGATAAAACGCGACGAGAAAAATTACGCTTTAGCAACATTCTCTAGTGGAAAGCGGTACAACTGCGACTTAAACGGGTCATACAATATCGCCGCTAGAGGTTGGCTTAAGCTCGTTAGCCGAAAGGACTACGAGAAGCGTCCCAGTAAAAATTCTGGACGCTTGCCTGGAAGCTGGGCTTGTCTCTGTGATTTGTGGGCTGTTGGTAGCCCCAGATTAGCATAGACACCCCCACCTCTAAAAAGGTGGGGTGAGCTTCATTTAAACTTGAGCCTGAAAAACCGGGTTTCTCCGAGAAACCCGGTTTTTAGTTAGATAAACGCGCCGCCTCCTCTACGACGAACCCCAATCACAGACGGACGAGGAGGGCCGTTCGGATCGCCTTCAACATTACTCGGCCAGTTGCTACCACGCGGTACCAAACGTTCTTGATTAAACAGCGTTCCGTCTAAACTCAACATCGGGATAGAACGACTGAGTTTAACGCCATCACCAATGGGGACATCTTCACCGGGATGCTGAACAGACAGAAGCAAAGTTTCATCCTGTCCAGCAGCATTTCTAATAAAGTAAGGCCCCGTCATTTCACAACGGGGTGGGCCGTAGGCAAAGGGAACAATCATACCTGCCATTTGCCCGCTCATCGGGATGTAGAACAGCCAGTTATTGCCAAATACACCCGTTAAATTCCCTGATGCTCCGGTGGTCGTATGATCAATTTCTCGCGCCTCTGGACTTGCTCCGGTTGTGAAACCGTTGTGGTTGCTCGTAGACATATCCGTTACACCCCAGATATTTCCCTTGCTGTCAAACTCTAGGTTGTCAACATTGGCATAGCCTGCCCCTCCTAACGCTCCACCTTCGCCTCCTTTAACCAGGCTACTCCAGGTAAATCTCAAAGCGGCTGGATCATTATTGGCTTCAGCGATTTTGATCAAATCCCCCGAAGTTTGAGGTGCGGTGATATCTGGGGTGTATTTACTGACTGTAAAAATCCGAGAGTCGGGATAACCATCGCTACCCGGTTCTGAGTCAGTGTAAGCGACGAAGATTTCTCCCGTCATGGGACTCACTTCTAAGTCCTCTGGACGAGCGCTGGGAGTTCCCCCAATTAAGTTGGCTGCGGCGAAGGCATCGCTGAGAACAGCCCCTTGAGAAGTGTAGAAATCGGCTAAAGTCTTACCTCGATAACCCGGTATTGCAGTCGCTTCGTTAGTCAAATCAACGACGAGAGTACCCCCATCTTCCGTTTCTCCCGCAATTCCTGCCCGCCTGGGTAAGCGAACTCGACCATCGCGTTGGGCTTCACCGAGAAACTGCAACTCAACGGATGCAATTTCACTCGGAACGTTAGGATTGGTGGGAGTTTGCAGCGTTAGAGGAATCCATTCTCCCGTACCATCTGCGTTGAACTTAGCAACATAGAGGGTTCCGAGTTCAAACAAAGAACTATTAACCGCAGCAGTGGGTGATTCTACCACGCCTGCACTGACAAATTTCCAAGTATGTCCGCCTCGACGGTCATCTCCCATATATCCAACCAAGGGACGACCGGGTTCAACCCGAAATCCAATATTTTCATGGCGGAAACGACCTAAGTAGGAGTGTTTACGGGGACGGAAGTTCGGATCGCTGGGGGCTACTTCCACCATCCAGCCGTATTTTTCACCCACCAAGCCAAATTCAGCCCCAACTGTACCGTCGATGTATCCGGTTTGTGTGCCGTTCGGCAGAACTCCTTCCTGCACCCCAACAAAAAATTCTTCAGAACCCTGGAAGTTTTCTTCTGCGGTAAGAATGGTTCCCCAAGGGGTTGTACCGCCTGAGCAGTTGTAAGCCGTACCAATAATCCGATTTCCTAAACCATCAGAACTCAAGGGGAAAACTTCTGTTGCGGCAGGCCCAGTTCCAATTAAGTAATTGCTGTCTCCTTGGCGATTTCCCCAAGAGGTGACGCTTTGATAACCGTCGCTACGTTCGGCGTTAATTCCTAAACCCGAAAGTCCATGAATGCGTCGGTTAAACGAATTACCCGATTCTACCGCAAAGCGACCATCTGCGCCTTTTCTGATAAAGAGAATTGAGCCGCCCAGGTTGTAGAGAAATTCTCCTAAAGTGGCTCGGTTGCGAGTCGATAAGTCTAAACCGAGTACCGTAGGAGCCGTTGATCCGAATGCAGCTAAGGCTGGGTCAGTCTCTGGTGCAACAGGTGAGATCGGATAGGAAACATATTCGTGGTTCACCCACAGGAAGCCTTCAGAAAAGTCGCTGCTAGTGGGGATAAAGCTGGTGTAGTCGCAGTTGTAACCAAAGTAGTCATTGGAACTTGGGAAAACGCGATCGCCCCAACGCACAATGACATAATACTCATACTCTGGCGGAACAACGACATTATCAAAGACTTCGTAAAACGGTAAGTTGAGATCTTGTCCGGGTGAGAGCATTCCCATTCCAGTGGGAAGAACACCACCATTTCCGGCTGTCGGAACCGCACTGGGCATTAAAGTGTAGGCTTCTAGGGGATGAGGAAGCTTTACCGGGGTAAAAGCAACGGTTTGAGCCTGAGCAATACTGCTGTTTCTAGCAAACAAGCTGGACTCTATTTTAGGGGCGAGTGTCGCTGCTGCTGCACTACTACCAAAGAAAATTAAGAATTGCCGACGACTGTATTTAGACATTGAAGTTTAACTCTTTTTTCTCTACGTTTGCTGTAGAGAGGGTAGATGACCGTTCTCCTCTCTTACGGTTAGCTGAAATGAATCAAAAAAACTTATACTCTCCGGAACTGATTCCCCAAGATTTGAAAGATATACATAGAGAGATATCGCTTTATGAATTGCTTGGTTGGGTGTCTCAGATGATAAGCGTTGCTAAGTTGTGATTGATTCACTCAACTAACACGTCAGCCTTTAGTAGTTTATTCCTAGATCTTTAAAATCCGTTAATAAAAACATTAACTAAGAAGTAATTAAATTTAGGTTAATTTTCGGTTAATTTGTCTCAAAAATTCCCTTCTCATGTTTTAATCATCTCGGAACCCTGGATCATCTTCTCTTGCTCTACGACGTGGGCTTGAACGAGGTTCAAGTCGAATAACATTAGGAGATTCAGGACTGGGTTGAGTTTGTGGAGAATTGCTCTGAGTCGGTTGAGCGGTTGTCTGAGTGGGTTGAGTTTTCGGCAATCTTTTAAATACCATCCCAGAAATTAACATTCACTTGACTTTCTAGTTTTCAAAGGTTGCAGTCATTCTATACCCAACTGGAGTTTGGTCATTGNTTTTCGGCGGGATTTTGGGGAACAGGAGAAGCTGACGGTTGAGAACGAGGCGGTTGAGCGGTTGGCTGAGGTGGGGTTCTCCCTGGGGAAACAGAACGTGAGGTGGACTGAGTGGGAGTATTATTTCTATAACCGAGTAGAGACTGTGATGGGGGAAAATATCTGGTCCACTCGGAAACATCGCTGTTTGCTTGCCATTGACTTCGAGTGACTCGAGTTCTTAAAATAGGAACAGTTTGACCACCTCGTTCACCGAGAATCATAATTGTAATTGCTTCAAGGGTTGAGTTTTCTTTAAAGGCTTGTTCGATAGATTGTTTGGCTAATGTTTCTGCTTTTTGAACTAACACATTGTAGGAAGGAGTGTTAGCATCAATGGTGAGATGACGTTCATTAACTTCCGCAACAGCAATAGAACTCCAAAGCCAGAAGCTACTCAGGGTGAGGATAGTAATCTTTGATAAATGATTGAAAACCCACATGGAAATACTAAAATTTTACAAAGTCAAGCAGAATAAGCATAGCAACTCTACTTTAAATTTGTGTTAAACTTGGGTTAAGTTAAGGGTGTATCTGGTAACGGATGAGTTGATTGTTAGTTTTCTGGGTTGATTCTTCGGAAACGGATGGGTTGACTCGATGGAAGCAATGAGCGGAATTTGTTGAACGACGATTATCAGATATTAAACCTCCCTTGAGTTGAAAACGACCAACTGTAGTTACAATAAGGCAAGTGTAACGGTTGTTTGGTGGTGATGGAGTTTGAATAGGATGAAGCAAATGAAGTAGAGGGCAAGCGATTAATTAAGCGACTCACCCTAATTGCAGATAATGGACAAATTGTTAAAGTCTTTTATCCCGTTTTCCCACCCGACAAAAACGCACAAGAAGTCATGGAATGGCTCGTGCAGAATACTGTCTAAAGCAGAATGGAAACACATCAATAACAACAAGCTTAGTTAGTGTTGTGTTTGAAGATCGGCTAAAATCAGAGTAATTCCTACTACCCGATAACTGACATGGCAACCGCAGCGCGTGTTATTCAGAGTGACCCTGATATCTTAGGTGGAACTCCTGTTTTTGTTGGAACTCGTGTACCCATGAAAACTTTGCTTGATTATCTCCAAGCAGGTGATTCACTCGATGAATTTTTAGATCATTTTCCCAGTGTTAAGCGCTCTCAAGCGATCGCAGCCCTTAAATTAGCAAAGGAAATGCTGACAGTTTGACGACCTTTGAAAAACAAGATGTTACAATATCCGAAATACCTTTGCCAACAAAAATTTATGCTGTGGCAACCCATAGAAGATTTACCTTCAACCTGGAAANCCAAGCAGGTGATTCACTCGATGAATTTTTAGATCATTTTCCCAGTGTTAAGCGCTCTCAAGCGATCGCAGCCCTTAAATTAGCAAAGGAAATGCTGACAGTTTGACGACCTTTGAAAAACAAGATGTTACAATATCCGAAATACCTTTGCCAACAAAAATTTATGCTGTGGCAACCCATAGAAGATTTACCTTCAACCTGGAAAAATCTAGCAAGTTCTGAGTTGCCACCTCTTGTAACGGTGTGGAACGAGCAAGCAGATCGTCTACGTCAATCTGGAGAGTTCCAAGCTTTCAGTGAGAAACTGCGTAGAGAAATAGCAATTGAAACTGGAATCATTGAGCGTTTATATACAATAGATCGCGGTATTACTCGTTTGTTAATTGAACAGGGAATTAACGAGGCATTAATTCCTCATGGAGCAACAGATCGTCCAGTTAAACAGGTGGTTTCCCTTATTAAAGATCAAGAGTCTGCAATTGAAGGTCTATTTGACTTTGTAGGTGGACAAAGAACACTATCAACTTTCTATATCAAGCAGTTACATCAACTGTTAACTCAGAGTCAGGATAGTACAGAAGCTTTAGACTCACTGACAGGAAAGATATTTCCTGTTTCTTTAATACAAGGCGACTGGAAACGTCAACCTAATAATCCTCTGCGACCAGATGGTTCTGTTCACGAATATTGTCCTCCTGAACAGGTTGCATCTGAGATGGATAGACTAATTACATTACATCATCAACATCACGATCAAAAAGTTCCTCCTGAGATTGAAGCTGCATGGTTGCATCATCGATTTACTCAAATTCATCCCTTTCAAGATGGGAATGGTCGTGTTGCTCGGTGTTTAGCTAGTTTAGTATTTATCCAAGCCAGTTGGTTTCCTTTGGTTCTTACTCGTGATGATCGAGCNGAGATGGATAGACTAATTACATTACATCATCAACATCACGATCAAAAAGTTCCTCCTGAGATTGAAGCTGCATGGTTGCATCATCGATTTACTCAAATTCATCCCTTTCAAGATGGGAATGGTCGTGTTGCTCGGTGTTTAGCTAGTTTAGTATTTATCCAAGCCAGTTGGTTTCCTTTGGTTCTTACTCGTGATGATCGAGCAGTCTATATAGCCGCTTTGGAAGAAGCGGATCAAGGTAATCTATCGAGTCTGATTAATCTATTTGCTAAAAGTCAAAAGCAAGCTTTTTTAAGAAGTCTAGGGCTATCAGAACAAGTTTTATCAGAGGCGCGACGAACTCAAGTTATCATTTCTTCTATTGCTGAAAAAATAAAACAAAATCAGTCAGCATCTATTCAGGAAAGGTGCAAGAAAGCAGAAAGCTTCGCTTCAAGTTTGTTTGATATAGCNTATCGAGTCTGATTAATCTATTTGCTAAAAGTCAAAAGCAAGCTTTTTTAAGAAGTCTAGGGCTATCAGAACAAGTTTTATCAGAGGCGCGACGAACTCAAGTTATCATTTCTTCTATTGCTGAAAAAATAAAACAAAATCAGTCAGCATCTATTCAGGAAAGGTGCAAGAAAGCAGAAAGCTTCGCTTCAAGTTTGTTTGATATAGCTGTTAATCGTCTACAAGATATTGCTGATGAAATTAAGCTATCTGTTCAGAATTTTGTAGATGACGCACAAGTTTTTACAATTTCTGCCCCTGTTGGTGATCCTCACTCATATTACCATCGTTACCAAGTTGTCGAAACAGCTAAACAGTTGGGATACTTTGCCAATCTTCGGAACTATCACACTTGGATTCAATTAGTTATTGATGTAGAAAAATCTATTTTCGCTTTAATTTATCTCCNAAGCTATCTGTTCAGAATTTTGTAGATGACGCACAAGTTTTTACAATTTCTGCCCCTGTTGGTGATCCTCACTCATATTACCATCGTTACCAAGTTGTCGAAACAGCTAAACAGTTGGGATACTTTGCCAATCTTCGGAACTATCACACTTGGATTCAATTAGTTATTGATGTAGAAAAATCAACTACGCTGCTTCTTCTTTCGTTCCACGTTCTCGGGCATGAATACCGGGGACTACTTGTATGTACTGCCTGTGCTTATCACCGGGATGATTCTGAAGAAGGTGAGCGGAATATTAGTGAGATTCAGTCTTTAACAGATTCTCCGTTTCAGTTTTCTTATGCAGATGAAGAAGATAATTTGGTAGAACGTTTCAAGCAGTGGTTAGAAGACATAATAGTAACGGGTTTAGAGTATTGGAATAAAAGTATTTGATGGAGAGTTAGAAACAGTAGATAGGCAAAATATTAAAGAAGCCACTATAATTAACAGAAGGCAAGTGTAGCGGTTGTTTAGTGATGGAGTTTGAATGGGATGAAGCAAAACGCCTTGCCAATCTTCGCAAGCATGGAATTGATTTTATTGACGTTCTAGCAGTGTTTGATGGAGATACGGTAACGGTTGAAGATAATCGCTATAATTATGAAGAACAGCGTTTTGTGACACTGGGTTTGTTGCAAGGGCGCGTTATTGTTGTTGTCCATACAGAGCGTGAGAATTGTACCCGCATTATTTCTGCAAGAAAAGCGACAAAATATGAACAACGAGTCTACTTC
>NZ_LATL02000257.1 GCF_000972705.2 Limnoraphis robusta CS-951
TCAAGTTAATCCGTTAATCTATTTCTTATCCGTTTCTTGATTTGATAGTTGTTTAAGTGCAGATTTTAGAATGTTTTTGGCGGCATTTTCGTCTCGGTTGGATGTGTATCCGCAGTGAGGACATTTATGAGTTCTCGTACTGAGAGTTTTGACAACCTTTTCACCGCAATTTGAGCAGTTTTGAGACGTGTATGCAGGTTCAACTGCTACAACCGGAACCCCATAAATTCTCCCAAAATATTCTAGCCATTCTCTAAATCTGTACCAAGCAGCATCATTAATTGACTTGGCTAAATGATGATTTTTAACTAGATTGCGTATCCGTAGGTTTTCAATCGCTACCAAGTCGTTAGACTGTATGACGTGTTGGGCAAGTTTACAAACCCAATCATTACGCCTGCGTGAAACTCTTAGATGCGCCTTCCCTAAGCGATTTTTGGCTTTTTTACGGTTTTTACTTCCCTTTTTTGTTCTTGATAATCGACGTTGCAGCTTTTTAATTCGTCGCTCATCTTTTCTTAGAAAACGGGGATTCTCTACCTGTATCCCGGTGGAATCGGTGTAGAAATGGTTTAAACCTACATCCAAACCTGTTTGTTTGTTACTGAGTTCTTTGTTTTCCTCTCTAATGTGGTCTATCAAAAATTGAGCATAATACCCATCGTGTCTTCTAATCACTCTAACCCGTTTAATTTGTTGGAGTTGATAGAAGTGTAAATCTCGGCTACCCCAAAGTTTAAATGTACCTGCTTGAAACTTATCATAAAACGTTAAATAGCCTCTATCCTCTGAAAGTTTCCATCCCGATATTTTGTATTCAACAGATGCTCTAACTTGATATTTTTTAAACTTGGGAAATCCTTTTCGACCTGGTATTTTTTTCCGACAATTTTGATAAAATCGTTCAATTTAAAACAGATAGGATAAGGATTTAACGGATTAAGCTATCTGTGAGATGCCAAGATCTATGGGTTTTACAGTTAAGTTAATCCGTTCTTCCGCTTCTCTATCCGTTTTTAAATTGATGCCCATGCTCTCTCTGCCTGCGCTTGTCGAGCCATAGAATTGAGTTTGTTCACCCAAGGAAAACTAGGATTGTCTGACAGCAGTTTGCAGTAGCGATAGGCATCGTTGCGACTTTTAACTTGACCGTCTATCCATGCTTTGATGATGCTGTTACGAACAAACCTACCAGTACGGATAGCTTCGTCTAACTTTCTGTACTGGTATTGCGTTCCTTGCAGCTTCATTTCATACACAAGCATAGATTATCGGCATCAAGCCACGATAAACTTATGTTAGCATAAAATAATCCGTCGTGAACGACCTTGCTCTAAACCTGCTTCTCTTGGTAAATTGACCAAAAAGATTTTTCAGGAAAGATGAGGGTAATCTGATCGCCTCTGCTCTTGAATTTTGATGACAAAACTTTTAAAAAGTCTACAGGAAGTCATCAAATTTTATATAATTGCTGTTAATTGACCTGCCAAAAATTAACTGAGTTCGCAAGCCAGGAGAATTCAACCTATGACGAACGCTGCTGTACCTCAGTCCTCGAACCATCCTTTGCCGAAGGTACCCCCCCCTCCCAAATCATTAGACAAAACCAGCATCAAACAGATGGTCAAAGATGCTTTTAATCTGAAAGCCTCTGATATTCATATTCGTGTTGGACACACTCCTCGCTTTCGGATTCAGGGCGAGATGGTCAGAGCCAAGGATCAGGTCAAGGTGACATCAGAAGTGTTTGATCAATACCTGACTGAGATTCTGACTCCCCGTCAACGAGAGCAGTTTTCCGAAGATAAGGAACTGGATACGGCGATTTTTTATCCCGGTTTAGTTCGTTGTCGGGTGAACTGTTTTGACTCCCTCAGTGGCGGCGCGATGGTACTGCGGCTAATTAACTTAAAAGTACCCTCGATTGATGAAATGGGTTTACCCGAAGTCCTCAAAAAAATTATTAGCTTTCCCCAAGGATTGATTTTGGTCACAGGGCCAACGGGTTCAGGAAAATCGACAACCCTGGCGGCGATGATTCGGTATCTCAACGAAACCGCCAAAAAGCACGTAATTACTATTGAAGATCCGATTGAATTTGTTCACCCCTCCCATCGCTGTCTGATTAGCCAGAGGGAAGTCGGCCTGCATACATTAGAATTTAACAAGGCTTTGCGATCGGCTTTACGCGAAGATCCTGATGTGATTCTAATTGGGGAAATGCGCGATCGCCCAACGGTGAACACGGCTCTGCAAGCAGCCCAAACAGGTCACTTGGTTCTCGGTACTCTGCACACTCGTAGTGCAATTAATAGCATTAACCGTTTATTAAACCTGTTTAACGTTGATGAACAACCCGCCATGCGAATTCAAATTTGTGATTCTTTGGTGGCGGTTGTTGCTCAATTACTGGTTCCCACTGTAGAAAACCGTCGGACTGGAGTCCATGAAATCCTGATCAATACTCCGGCTATGCGCGATTATCTCCTGAAAGGAGAGGATGAAAGTGCCACGCAGTTGATCGAGTCTGACTCCTACGAAGGAATGCAACTGCTCAACCAATCCATCTTTGAAAAAGTGATCGAAGGTCGGATTACAATGGATGAAGCCGAAAAAGTATCGCCTGACCCATCTGATCTTGATCGCCGTTTCCGAATGGCCGGGATTGATACCGATGGTTCAATTCGTCAATTTAAAGCGGGTAAGTCTCCCTTTAGTTGACGGTTAACTCCAGGGAGTCGCAGCAGAGATCTCCCCCTCTGGGTGTGTTGTAAAGATGTTGATCCGTTCTACAATTCAAAGTGACTGACAACCTGTTCGTGCCTTTCTCCTCACGGTTTCGGTTTTTGGGTTTCTACAGATCAACTCAAAAACTCACGAACGTAGGAGCGAGCCGTTTGCAAAAGCTCATATCGTCCTATAATTTGTCAGTAACTTTTATCATGGCTCAATCGTGATTGCGATTTATCCGGGTAGCTTCGATCCGATTACTTTAGGCCACTTAGATATTATAGAACGAGGCTGTAAGCTGTTTGAACAGGTGATCGTTGCTGTTCTGCGAAATCCAAACAAAACTCCTTTGTTTACCGTTGAGGAACGCATCGAGCAAATTCGCACCTCCGTTCGACATCTAGATAACTTAGAGGTAGCCAGTTTTAAAGGTCTTACGGTAGAGTATGCAAAACAGCGAAATGCTCAAGTTCTACTTCGAGGGCTACGAGTCTTGTCCGATTTTGAAATGGAGCTTCAGATGGCTCACACGAACAAGACCCTCTCTGATAAGATTGAGACAGTTTTCTTGGCAACCTCAAATGAATATAGCTTTTTATCCAGTAGTGTGGTAAAAGAGATAGCCAAGTTTAGTGGTTCTGTCGATCATCTCGTTCCAAAACACGTTGCTCAAGATATATATAAAAGATATTTATAGATGCTACGCCAGGAATCAACTCCCAAAATAGAATCGGAACCCAAAGGACTGATCCCCGAAATAGATACCACTCCAAGTGGAACACCTGGGATTGACATTCAGAGGGAACTCAACCGACTCGAAGAAATCATTCTTGACAGTCCCCGTGTTCCCCTGACTCGGCGAACTTTGGTTGATGAAGAGCAGTTACTCGATCAGTTGGATCTCATCCGTTTAAATTTACCCAGCGCCTTTCAAGAGGCGGATATAATTGTTCGACATAAAGACGAAATCCTCCAAGAAGCTGAAGAATACGCCCAGGAAATTTTAGAAGCGGCAGAACAACGGGCAACTCAAATTTTAAATGAAATGGGTCTGATCCAACAAGCCCAAGCCGAAGCCGAACAGTTACGACAACGAGTTCATCTCGAGTGTGAAACCCTCCAGCAACAAACCATCGCTGAAGTAGAACAAATTCGTTATCAAGCTCAACAAGAACTTGATCAAATCCGCTCGAGAACTTTGGCAGAATGTCAGGATGTTCAAAATGGAGCCGATGAGTATGCTGATCATGTTTTAGGCAATATTGAGCAGCAGCTTAGTGAAATGTTACGAGTGATTCGTAATGGTCGCCAACAGTTGCAAATTCAACATGATCAAACCTCTGGACAACTGCGAGGACAATAAACCCAGTGTTTACAGTGAACAGGTGTCAGGGAAAGAGTGTCAGGTTTGTAGGGGCGGGTTCTGTAAAAATCTATGTTTTCCTAAAAATAACTGATATAAACCCGCCCCTAGATCTCCGCAAAAACCCGGTAACTTGATCGCGCACCGGGTTTTTTAAGCTCACCCGACACCTGAGACCTGTTCCCCTAATTGTGCAGGTTTAACAGGTGTCTAAAATTGTCCTAAAACCCAGGCAATCGATGACACACTAGAAAACGTAACTTGGAATGCGATCGCCCTCTAGAGGCGAATTAATAGAAGATGGCTTCAGAAAAATTTCGTCGCCAACTGCGCCATGAAGCCCAACTTTGGACTTCAGAAGGATTGATTAACGATTCTATTTATCAACTGCTATCAAACCGTTATCAATTCAACAGTATTGATAGCGCTGCCAGTAGCCGTTTTGTGATGATTCTCATCGGTTTAGGTAGTATTCTGCTGGGTTTGGGTGTGATTACCTTTGTCGCCGCCAATTGGCAACAATGGCCGCGAGAATTCAAAATTATCTTGCTGTTGAGTTTATTTATTGGTGTTAATACTAGCGGGTTTTATCTATGGCGATCTGACTCTCAAACAGGGAAAACAAAACGTTTGGGCGAGGGATTACTGATTTTTGGGGCTATCAGTCTTGGGGCGAATATCTCCCTGATGGCGCAAATGTTTCATATTGGCGGTTCTCCCTACGGATTGTTTTTGGTTTGGGGATTGGGCGTTTTAGCGATGGCTTACAGCTTGCGTTTGACATCCCTCGGTATTCTATCAATTTTACTGCTTGGAATTGGCTATTGGTCAGGAGTCTCTAATATTTTCTTTCCGGGTGAATTAACCGGGCTAGAATTTCTGTTGGTACATATTGCGCTAGTCACCGCAGTTTTGTTTGTTCCCCTCGCCTATTGGTGTAAATCACGATCAATTTTTATCATAGCAGTATTGCTGATCGTTCCCGCTTTAGAGATGAATATTGCTGCACTTTTAAGGCAGAATTTCTCCTCGGAATTGATGACGGTTGGATTTATTCTTCCGCCTGCACTCCTTTGGAGTTATGATGATAGTCTCTTTCCTCCTATTCATAGCAGACCCTTTCGATCAGATGCTCGGAGTTTGGCAATTTGGTTTTTAGGGATTGTGTTTTTTCTCTTTTCCTTTCGGGGATTTGGGACATCTTTCTTCAGTTTTAACTATAACGAATCGATGCAAGTTCAGGGATTTAATTTCATCCTTGATGTGCTTTTATTTGGCGGTTTAACGATTTGGCAATGGCTTTATCTGGCAAAACCTCATCATTCGTCTCAACGTTGGGGATTAGATGAAGTTAGCAGTGCGATCGCTATAATTTTAGGTGTGACGACACTGGTGAGTTATAGATATCAAACTCTTGACAGCAGCTTATCTACTCTCATTTTCAATATCTTACTCTTTTTACTGGCGGCAGGCTCAATTCGCATCGGATTAGGACAAGGAAAACGAGGGACATTTTGGGGCGGAATGATCTTACTCACCCTGCAAATTGTCAGTCGTACCTTTGAGTACAATACTGAACTCCTGTTTAAAGCTTTTGTCTTTGTATTGTGTGGTGTGGGTGTTATTCTAGCGGGTTTATGGTTTGAGCGACATTTATCCCGTCAATAGAGTTCAAGTATAGCAGTAAGCGAATACATTAGGACATTTCTAAATCCTAAAACCCCTTCA
>NZ_LATL02000258.1 GCF_000972705.2 Limnoraphis robusta CS-951
TTTAGTCGATGAGGGTGAAGATATTTTAAGCATTCCCGAAACAGGAAAAGGGTTCTCTTATGTGATTAGTACAGTCCGGGCGGGAACCTTGGGAACAAAACAAGTTCAAGCGGCGAAATTATTAGTTCGTTATCCCGATACCGCCTATGAGTCTCATGGAAATTATGGATTACATTATGATTTGAATTTACCCTTATTTAACCCCACCAATACCCCGCAAACCGTTACAGTCACCCTCGCAACACCCAATAAAGAAGACCGTCTTTCCCAAGGCGGGTTAATGTTTCGTCAGCCTTCTTGGGATTTTCCCTATTTTCGCGGGACAGTGCGCTTACAGTATCTCGATGAACAAAATAATCCGATGACTCGTTATGTTCATTTGTGGCAACGTCGAGGTCAACAGGTTGAACCCTTGTTAACTGTTACCTTAAAACCTCAAGAAAAACGAACCATTCGAGTTGATTTTCGTTATCCTCCCGATGCAACGCCCCCGCAAGTTTTAACCGTTAAAACTGTCGATAAAACCTCTCAATAATTCAACCCGTAGGGGCGCTATTGCTTGCGCCCAACAAATTTATTTTCCCGACCACTGTTGTAGGGGCGGGTTCTGAACAAATTTATGTTTCCTATAAACAACCTACATAAACCCGCCCTCTCTGTCTATTATCTCTTGCTAGAAGTCCAGAGATTGAAATCTCTGTCTCAAAAGCAAAAGTCCTCTCAAGAGGACTAAATTTCATTAAATTTCAGAGTCAGTTTCAACTGATTTTAATTATTAGCCAGAAAATTGATTTCCTGGTGGGTGTATTTTTCGCTGAAAATAAATTAATAGAACGACCAAACATAGCCCAACTCGAGTTAGAATAGTTACAGTAGCAATACACTGGCGATCCCATGACAGACCAACAACCAGAATCTAATTCGGAACAGCAACTTTTAACCTTTGAGTTTGATGTGGTCACACTGGATGAAACTGGAAAAGAAAGTCAACGACAACGCAAGTCAGCAGAATATTTCACGGAAGACTTGGGGAATGGTGTCACCCTCGATATGGTGAAAATCCCCGCAGGTGAATTTATCATGGGTTCTCCAGAGAGTGAAGAAGTAAGCCGTTATTGTTATAGCGAAAGACCCCAACATCGAGTAAGCGTTGACTCCTTTTTCATGGGGAAATATCCCGTAACTGAGGCACAATGGAAAGCGGTGGCTTCTCTCCCCAAGCTTCAGCGAGATTTAGATCCCGACCCCTCATATTTTCAAGGAGAAAATCGACCCGTTGAGCGAGTTTCATGGTATGATGCAGTAGAGTTCTGTGCAAGGCTCTCCAAACACACGGGTAAATCCTATTGCTTACCGAGTGAGGCTCAATGGGAATATGCCTGTCGAGCGGGAACAACAACTCCCTTCCATTTTGGCGAAACCATTTCAATTGATGTCGCCAACCTCTACTACTATAGAAGTCATACCTATGCTAAACCAGAAATAACCCCGGTCGGTAGTTTCCAGGTTGCCAACAATTTCGGCTTGTTCGATATGCACGGCAATGTTTGGGAATGGTGCGCCGACCCCTGGCATGAAAACTATGAAAATGCTCCAAGAGATGGTAGCGTCTGGGATGAAAGTGTAAACGATAATCGTTATATAAATTATGTTGATAATTTAATCAATTTAATAAATATGGATGATCATACGACGATGGTGCTGCGGGGCGGCTCCCGCGGCTACGATTCTAGGCTCTGCCGTTCTGCCTACCGCTACCACTACTTCAACCTTTTTCGGCGCAGCTACTTCGACAGTTCCGGTGGTTTTCGTGTGTTGTGCGTTCCAGGATTCTCCTTTGCCCTTTAGCACTTAGCCCTTTGCACTTAATTTTTTGCCCTTTTCGCGCATAGCGCGTTCAATTTTTTTAGGGCTTTTTGGTGTTGTTCTGTGCTGAGGTCGTTTGAGGGAGATCTAGTTTTGGTTTCAACCGTAGTGGTATTATATCGGTAGAGTTGAGTTTGTGTCAATTGTTTGGCTCGTTTATCTGTCTAATGTTAATCCTGCTAGAGTCCAGAGATTGAAATCTCTGTCTAAAACGCCAAAGTCCTCTTAAGAGGACTAAAATTTGATGAAATTCTCCAGTCAGCCAGAGATTGAAATCTCTGTCTAAAACGCCAAGTCCTCTTCAGAGGACTCAAATTTAATCAAATTCTCTAGTCAGTTTCAACTGACTTCAATTATTAGCCAGGAAATTGATTTCCTGGTGAGTTCTGTCTCAACACCTCAGCCTGAAAATCTAAACCCGTTAGTCAGAGAGAGACAGCCACAGACAGCCACAGACAGCCAGACAGCCAGAGATTGAAATCTCTGTCTAAAACGCCAAGTCCTCGCATATAGGACTCAAATTTAATCAAATTCTCCAGTCAGTTTTAACTGACTTCAAGTATTAGCCAGGAAATTGATTTCCTGGTGAGTTCTGTCTCAACACCTCAGCCTGAAAATCCCAACCCGTTAGTTAGTTAGCCTGAGATTGAAATCTCGGTCTCAAAACCCAAGTCCTCTTAAGAGGACTATTTTTAATTCAATTCTCCAGTCAGTTTTAACTGACTTCAAGTATTAGCCAGGAAATTGATTTCCTGGTGGGCGCTAAATTGTACCTGATTCTACTTTCACAGGGGGATATTGTTTGAGAACTTCTTTTAAATACTCCCCGGTATGCGATCGCTGATTTTTCGCTACGGCTTCCGGGGTTCCTTCTGCAACAATTTCTCCGCCTTTATCGCCCCCTTCTGGTCCTAAATCAATCACCCAATCCGCACACCGAATCACATCTAAATTGTGTTCAATCACAATCATTGAGTTGCCTTTATCCACCAACCGTTGTAAAACATTCAACAACTGATGAACATCATAAAACGATAGTCCGGTTGTCGGTTCATCTATTAAATATAACGTTTTTCCCGTCGCCCGTTTTGACAATTCTGAGGCTAATTTTACCCGTTGGGCTTCTCCTCCTGATAGCGTTGGTGCAGGTTGACCTAATTTGACATATCCTAATCCAACATCTATCAACGTTTGTAAACGAGTGGCTGCTTTGGGAATATTTTCAAATACGCTTAATGCTTCTTCAACGGTCATATTTAAAACATCAGCAATAGAATATCCTTTATATTTGACTTGTAGTGTTTCGCGGTTATATCTCGCCCCTTTACAGACTTCGCATTGGACATAAACATCGGGTAAAAAGTTCATCTCAATCACATTAACGCCCTGTCCGTTACAGGCTTCACATCGTCCTCCTTTTACGTTAAATGAAAATCGTCCGGGTTTATATCCTCTGGCTTTGGCTTCTATGGTTTCTGCAAAGGTCGCCCGCAGGATATCAAACAGGCCTGTATAAGTTGCTGTATTAGAACGGGGTGTCCGACCAATGGGAGATTGATCGATCACAATCACTTTATCTAAGGCATCTAACCCCGTTAATTTTTTTAAGTCTTGGGGAAAGGGAACTTTCCGACTAAAATGATGTTGTAAAGCCGGATAAAGTAACTCATTAATTAATGTTGATTTTCCTGAACCGGACACTCCGGTAATACAGACTAATTTTCCGAGTGGCAGTTCAACATTGAGATGTTTGAGGTTATTTCGGTGAGCATCTTTGAGAACTAATGATCGCCCATTTCCCGGACGACGTTGCGGAGGTGTTTCTATTTTGCATCTTCCTGATAAATAAGCGCCTGTTAAAGAGGTTTCACTGGTTAAAATATTGTCTAATTTTCCAAGAGCGACAATTTCACCGCCATGTAAACCTGCACCCGGCCCGATATCGACTAAAAAATCGGCAGCGCGAATGGTTTCTTCGTCATGTTCGACCACAATTAATGTATTGCCCAAATCTCGCAATTTCATTAACGTTTTCAACAGTCTTCCGTTATCTCGTTGATGTAACCCAATACTCGGTTCATCTAAGACATACAAAACTCCTGTTAAACCGGAACCAATTTGGGTGGCTAATCGAATGCGTTGGGCTTCTCCTCCCGACAAGGAAGAAGCGGTTCGGGCTAAGGTTAAATAATCTAACCCGACATCGAGTAAAAACTGCAACCGGGCGCGTATTTCCCGCAGAACTAAATCCCCAATTTGCGCTTGTCTTTCACTCAACTCTAACTGCTGGATACGCTGCAAACATTCTCGAATGGAAACTTCTGTTAAATCAGTAATCGAATACTGCCCTAATTTCACCGCCAATGCTTCTGGTTTGAGTCGTTTTCCCCGACAAGTTTCACAAGCTTGATCGATTAAATATTGTTCTAATTTTTGCTTTTGTAACTCCGAACTACTTTCATCATATTGTCGTTGTAACAGAGGAATTACACCCGGATAGGGGCGTTCATATCCCTGTCGTTCTCGATAGCGAGAATCGGTTTCAATCCAAATCGGTTCTTCTGAGCCGTATAAAACAATCTGTTGCTGTTTTTGGGTGAGATTTTTCCAAGGGGTGTTGATATCAAACCCAAACGCCTGACCGACACTATACAGCAACGAAAAATAGTAGGAATCGTCTTTTTCCGACCAAGGGGCGATCGCACTATAAAGCGGCGCTTCGGGGTCAGGCACAACCAGCTCCGGGGAAAAGGTGCGGAGATGTCCTAACCCATGACAAGTCGGACAAGCCCCATAGGGCGAGTTAAAGGAAAATAGACGGGGCGATAGTTCTTCCATCACTGCCCCATGTTCGGGACAGGCGAAGTTTTCGGAAAAGATCAGTTGCGATAAAGCGGTTTTTCCCACTTCTGGTAAAGGGTGATGCTGATAGGAATTCTCCCCATTTTCGGCTTTAAATTCCATCCCAGATCTTGCTATTTTTTCGTCAGTTGGGTTATACTTACTATCAACTCGCGACGCGGATACCTTGCCAGATGTATCATCTAACACATCAATAATCGCAATACCCCGTGAATACCGAAGGCAGGTTCCCAGGGAGTCGGCTACACGTTCCTCTATACCTGGCTTTTTAATCAGGCGGTCAATAACGATTTCGATGCTATGTGTATAATTTTTATCTAAGTCGGGCAAATCAGACAGTTCAAAAACCTCTCCATTTACCCTCACGCGAACAAATCCTTCCGAGGCTAAACTGGAAAGAAGCTTACGATGAGTCCCCTTTTTCCCTCGGACAACAGGGGCGAGAATATGGAACTTGGTGCGGTCTGGCAGTTCAAGAATGCGATCGCACATTTGATCAATGGTTTGGGGGGCAATATTGCGATCGCAAACCGGACAATGAGGTTCTCCGGCTCGTCCAAAGAGTAATCTGAGGTAATCATAAATCTCCGTCACCGTCCCGACGGTAGACCTGGGATTATGGGATGTTGATTTTTGGTCAATGGAAATAGCTGGACTCAAGCCTTCAATGGCATCAACATCGGGTTTATCCAACTGTCCGAGGAATTGACGGGCGTAGGCGCTCAATGATTCGACATAGCGGCGTTGACCTTCAGCAAAAATCGTATCAAACGCCAAAGAAGACTTCCCTGAACCTGACACCCCGGTAAACACAATTAAGCGATCGCGAGGCAATTCCAGATCAATATTCTTCAGGTTGTGCTGTCTAGCCCCTCGAATGCGAATGGTATTTTCAGAGGCTGAGTTCAACGAATAGCCGTTGAGGGACTGATGAGTTTGATCAGGCATCAGGTTAGCCGAGTCGAACATAGAGAATCCCAGGAATAATCCTTAATCATCTTAGCGTTATCTTTCAAATGTTGCTGCCTTCATCAAATCTCTAACCTCAGACAGTCCCCAAAACGTGATTTAATAGAAAATAGGTCTACAAATCCCATCCATCAGCCTATCGGTTTCCAAAACCATCAACCCAAACAACCCCACTGGTAACGGATTAAATTGGGGCTGAGATAATTAAACCCATGCTAAGATCAAAACGGATAGATTATCTGAAACTATACTCACCCCCGATCTATCCAACCACCTAAAGTTAACCCATCCGTTACAATATCCGTTTCCATGTCCCCATCCCTCCCTTACCCTCTTGCCTTTACAAGGTTTCTCAAACAAGTCTGGGGAAAACGAGCAGGTTCAGCTTTAGCAATGACAAAACTGTTAAATCAGTACAATACCCATCTCAATATTACCTATCTAACCGTTAACGGCTATCCCCTAAAACTGGATGTCTATCAACGCAAAATTTCCCAACCCCATCCTACCGTCATCTTTATTCATGGGGGAGGATGGGTAGGGGGAGAAAAGGAATCACAAGTTAGCAAACTGATTCCTTTTTTAGAGATGGGGTTATCTGTCGTTAATATAGAGTATCGACTGGCTAATATTGCTTTAGCCCCTGCTGCTGTTGAAGATTGTCTCTGTGCGTTGGGTTGGGTGATTCGTCATGGGGAAAAGTATAATTTCGACAGCGATAAAATGATCTTAGCTGGAGAATCTGCTGGTGGTCATCTGGCTTTAACGACTGGACTGATTCCGGCGTCTACCGAATGGAATTTACCCGGTCAGCCAGAAGAACAACTCAAAGTTGCAGCGATTATTAATTGGTACGGAATTACGGATGTCAGAGATTTAATCATCGGTTCAAATACTCGAGATTATGCTGTAACCTGGTTCGGGAATCAACCGGATAAACTGGAAATTGCCGATCGCGTTTCTCCACTTCATTATATTAAACCCAATCTCCCCCCGATTTTAACGATTCATGGTGATGCGGATACTGTTGTTCCCTACTCCCATGCGGTGCGACTTCATCAAGCTTTAGATCAAGCTGGAGTTGACAATCAATTATTAACCCTTCCCAATGCCGGACACGGACAATTTAACGCAACCGAAGAAAGTCAAATTTCTCAAACCATTCAGGAATTTCTGCGTCAATACCAACTCCTGAATTAAAGGTTGACACTCCCCGCCATAAATGACGGGGATTCTTGGTTCACGGATCGCACTTTCCAACGCAGGAATCATCCAACATTAAAAGAGGTGCAAACTCCCCAAGCTTTAAAGATCCGGTCTGCCCGACCGTACTTAGGGCTTTTTTCAGAATGTTTTTAGCCGCATTAACATCTCTATCTTCACAATATCCGCATGAACAAACATGGGTTCTTGTTGATAGAGATTTTGTTACTTTTTTCCCACAGTTAGAACAGTCAGCAGAGGTATTATGGGGAGCTACGGGTATCGTTAGCTTCCCATATTTTATTGCAAAATATTCTAACCAATGACGAAAAGTAGACCAGGCAACATCTGAAATTGATTTAGCTAAGTGTCGATTTTTTATCATGCCTAAAACATTCAAGTCTTCATAAGCGACCACATCATTAGAGTGGATTACGCAGTATGCAATTCTTTTTGCATACTCTTTACGCTGCCTACTTACTTTTAAATGTTTCCGAGCATATCGACACAAGGCTTTGTGGTAGTTTTTTGACTGCGGTTTAACCCCACGAATGTATTTCTTGGATTTTCTGCGATTAGCTCGATTTAACTGTTTTTCAGCTTTCCTATAGAACTGAGGATTTTCTATGGTATTTCCAAAGCTATCTGCCAAGAAATATTTAATCCCAACATCTAAGCCTATTGCTTTCCCTGTTGGTTCAGTTTCTATTCGCACATCAATAGAAATACAAAACTGCACATAGTATCCATCGGCTCTCCTTACCAACCTCACTCGCTTAATATCTTCGGGTTGGTAGAAATGAAGATCATAGGTTCCCTTTAGCTTCAGCTTACCGATATTGTTTTTATCGGTGAAAGTAATCGCTTTCCTGTTCTCTGAAAGCTTCCACCCGCAAGTCTTGTATTCAACAGAACGAGCGTGTTTCTTGAACTTAGGGAATCCTTTTTTTCCAGATACTTTTTTCTTGCAGTTGTTGTAGAATCTGCTAATTGCACTCCAACTACATTCAGCCGCAGACTGTCTAGCTTGAGAGTTGAGTTTGTGAGCAAAAGGATATTGTTTAGCTAGCACCTTGCAATATTTATTGAGGTCGTACTTGCTCACCATTTTGTTGTCCATCCAATATCTTAAACAAGAGTTTCGGACGAACTTGTAGGAGCGTATCGCCTCATCAATTGATTGATACTGGCTATCTTTACCTTGTGCTTTGAACTCAAAAACTATCAATTCTGACTACTTACCTTTTAATTTATGCTGACTATGATAGCATAGATTTGTCTAACACAAGCACATCGAGCGGTTTTTTTTTACTTTGGGGAGCAATAAAACCACGAAGACACTAAGGGTGAAGAGGTAGAAATTCTTTGAGTATATAGGGCAGCATCCATCCCAATTATAATATAACCCCAAAACGGCTTTTGGTCAACCCCTAAATCTAAAAATTTAGATTTGTATGGGTGCAAGCCTTGTACGTTTAAAGTTGCACCTAGAAATAGTAGAATTCTAGGAATTCAGCCTCTTCAAATTTTCATCTAACGGATCAGTAACAATCCGTCCTATGCTGTCAATTTCATCTAAATCATGGTCTGAAAGTTGAATAGCTGCCGCTTTAGCATTTTGTTGAGATTGTTCATCGTGACGCGCCCCGACAATGGCATGAGTTTGAGGTTGAGCAATTAACCAAGCCAGAGATAACTGGGCTAATGTGCAATGATTTCGTTCTGCAATTGGACGCAATTTATCTAAAGCGGTTTGAACTCTGGTGTAGTTTTCTTTATCGGCGAATAACTTATTAGAAGAGCGATTATCTCCTTCTGAAAATTGATGAGCTGGGCCAAATTTTCCGGTTAAGAGTCCTTGGGCTAAAGAGGAATAAGCTAGAATTGAAATATTGTTTTCAAGGCAATAAGGGACAATATCTTTTTCGATTTGACGCCAAAATAAAGAATAGGGCGGTTGTAAACTTTCAATGCGACCATATTGAGAGGCTTCGGCGAGTTGATCGCGAGAAAAGTTAGAAACCCCGATCGCCCAAATTTTACCTTGTTCTTTGAGTTTATTCAAGGCTCTCATTGTTTCTTCAATGGGAACAATTTCACTTTTGAAACTCCCAGACGGCCAGTGAATTTGGTAAAGATCAATGTAGTCGGTTTGCAGATTTTTTAAAGAGCGCTCGCAAGCTTCAATTACTTGGTTATACTTAAGATGATTGGGGAAAACTTTTGTGGCATAAACGACTTGATCCCGAACATCGGATAACGCCTGAGCCACAATTTGTTCAGAATGACCATCTCCATAAATTTCTGCGGTGTCTACTGTGGTTATTCCGGCTTCAAATGCTGTCCGAATGGCTTTGATGGTATCTTCATCCTGAATACCCGTCCAACCTCGCTTTCCAGCTTGCCAAGTTCCCATAATAATGGGTGTAATTTGAATATTAGAGGTGCCAAGGGGTCGCGTTTCCATCTTTGAATCCTCAATTGTCAAATGCTACGAATTCTATTATTGTAAAGAAAAATTGCCGATTCTGTATCTATCTTATGGATGTTAAAATCAAACAAGCGTTAAAAGAGTGGAATATTGCGGTTAAGGCTTTAGAAGCGGGTGAAACTATTTTACTGCTACGAAAAGGGGGAATTAGAGAACAAGGGGGAAAGTTTTCTGTTGAACATCAACAGGTTTTATTGTATCCGACTTTTGAACATCAACAGCCGGATTTACTATTACCTGAATATGCGTCTCAAGTGCAACCTGTCTCCTCCGGTTGGCATCCGAAAACGGTTAAAATTAGCAGTTGGGCAGAAATTACGGATATTTTATCAATCGAAACGCAACAGGCGGAAATGTTGATTTCTGAGTTGCTGCCTTTTTTGATTTGGAATGAAAAATTTGTGCGGGAACGTCTCCAGTTTAAACCGCAAAAACCGCTTTTTTTACTGCTGTTAAAACCTTATAAACTTTCCCAAGTTGATGAAATTCCCTATCATCCGAGTTATGGCGGTTGTCGTTCTTGGATAGAATTACAAGAGGATATTTCAATTCAAAACTCTATTTCTGTTTGGGAAGAAACAGAATATCAAACCCTTTGTGCAGAAATTCGCCAATTGTTAATGCAGCCGGAAAAGTCTGATTGAACAGTCCCAAACACCCGAAAATCAAAAAAGGGGCTACAAAACAAATCTTGTCAAAACTAGAGGTTGGGTTAAATCCTGTGAAACCCAACAATTCTAAAAAAGGGATGTATTTCAAGAAGAATATAAATTGACTCAAATCATAGACTTGTTCAAGATTGAGATTCGGTTTGAGCAAGTTTAGCGATCGCCTTATCTTTTTTAGAAGCTTTCAAAAACCTCGGTGATTTTTCTATCGGTGGGGCTAATTCTTCTACAAAACCAAACAGATCTCGATCCGGTAAAAACTTGGCTTTAACCTGAACAAAATGAGGTTTACCTTGTTCTTCTTTTTCTAACTTCGGGTTAAATCTAAAAGGTCTAACAGGTGCATCTTTCCACAGCAAAGGAATATGAGAGGCTTTCATAAACTTGACCTTGCGAGTCGGATCAGCTTCTTTAATCCAAGCTAGCCGTTCGTCGTTAAAGTTCCGAAAAATCGAAATGCAAGGAACCCGACAAACGGGAATAAATTGCCATAACCCACAGAGGCGAAATTCTCCGTCTTTTAATTCTTCTTCGACACCGGATTTTGTGTTTTTATCACTGACAAAACCGACTAACTGAAAACCAATCCCATGCGGTTGTTCTTTTCTGGGAAAGTGAAACAATTTAGGATAAACAATTAAACGCTGGACTAAGTTTCCTGTTGTTTCAATTTCTTTTTTTAGGGCATTATAGGCTTTTTGACGCCGACCGGGAATATAAAACAATCGGTATTCTTGATCTCCCAGCTTAATGATCGAGCGATCCTCGGTTAAATGCACTTCAGCTTTGAGAATACCAATTCCCTGAAACTCTACTTGCTCGAGAGATTGTTGTTCAACTGCTTCAACTTCAGAAGCTTGAGGCTGGTTGGCTTCAACTTTTTCAGAAGCTTGAGGCTGTTTGGCTTCAACCTCTGGAGTTGAGATTTGCGGTTTAGGCTTTGAAGGCTTAACGGGTTTTGGAAGTGGAGAGGGCGATGGAGTTTCTGGTGCTGGCGATGATGATTGAGTTTTCACCTTTTTCAGCAAAGCCTCGTACATGGCTTTTTGCTTGGGGTTGGTTGCCGTTGCAATTAAATTTTGAAGCTTCGCTTCTTGAGGTGTAGTCATTCTCTGTGGGTCTATCAATATTAATATATTACAGTTTACTCCACAAGATATCAGATGAAAACCCTAGAAAACAACCCTCAAATTAAATAATCTCTAAAAATTTCTCTCTAGCCTCTGGGGTACAAACCGATGCAACTGCTTATTTGTGCTTCCCATCGCCTGATATTATGTCCGGTTGATTAATTCTGTTATGGGGTGGGGCGGGTTTTTTTCAATCTCTCAGTAGTGCTAAAGATATTGACTGAACCCGCCCCTACAGAATCATTATTTATTAGTCGGACATGATATGACTTCATCGCACTGAAAACCGCTATAATTTTTTTTTAACCCCTAGTCATGGATTAATTATTGTTGTCAAAATTATCAAACAATACTCAAATCAACAATCTTATATGAAAGATATAAAATAATGCTACAAGAGGCAATAGACAAGCAACAGTTCTCCCCATCTCCCCATCATATGTAGCAAATATTTAAGGATTTCATATTATTAATGTCGCCGGAATAGCTACTCCAATCTGATGAACTTTACTGAACGGATAAGATGATCAAACCGTGAAGAAATCTGTCAGCGTCAAGACGGTTTCACCGATTGTCAAAGTCGTTTGACCTGTTGCATCAACGCTGTCTAGCACAACACCTACAACGCTACCTTGATTAATTTCCGAGCCAATTTGAATTAAGGTCGCATCTGAATTTCCGTCACCATTGGAGTCAAAAACGGTTAGTGTTATATTATCTGTGGAAAGTTCTCCAGAAACCACAATCAGATCGCCTTCTTCTGGGTTAAAATCAATTACTTGATCGGCTAGCAACGGGTCATTCCCAAGATTAACATCCTCTGCGGCTAAGACAAACAGATCGGCACCGAAGCCACCGCTCAAAATATCGCGGCCTAAATCACCCGCAATCAGATCATTGCCTGTTCCACCAATTAAGGTGTCATCTCCTTTTCCACCCCAGAGAACATCGTTACCATCATCTCCATTCAGGAGATCCTGATCAGAATTCCCATTGAGGATATCGTCACCGCCAGCGCCAAAAATCTGATCATCTCCTGCCAGACCTTGGAGATCGTCATTGGCGGCACTGCCTGAAAGAATATCATTATCGGGAGTAGCTTCGGGAATCTCGTCCGTGAATGCCTGAAGGTTTTCGGGTTCAACTACTGTGAAGTCGGCTTCAGTTAGAGTGGTTGATCCGACGGCATCAACGGTTCCGAAAACCACTGCTAAACTAACATTCTCTACACTCACTTCCGTAGCATCCAGCACACCATCACCATCAAAATCAATGGTTTCCAGGGTGAGATTTTCTAGGGAGAGTTCTTCGGTTAACCCGATGCGATCGCCTGCGGTGGAATTGAAGTCTACAATTAAATCTGAATCTCCCGGATCTATATTCAAAACAAAGGTATCGCTTCCTTCTCCTCCTTCGAGGGTATCACCACCCAAGTCGCCAGAGAGAAAGTCATTACCTGCCGATCCGATCAGGGAGTCATTGCCTTTACCGCCCCAGATTGTATCATCTCCTGCGCCCCCTTCAAGGGTATCATTGTCGGAGTTGCCGTAGAGTCGATCATTCCCTCCTTGGCCAGAGATGAAATCGTTGCCATCAAATCCCCATAACGTATCACTCCCAGATTCCCCTACGAGTGTATCGTCGCCGATCTCATTCTCAGATGGGTCTTCAGAAGCGTCGTCATCATCCTGATCGGAGTTGTCTTCAGAACCGTCTTCGTCGTCCTCATCAGAGTCGTCAACTGAAGCATCCTGGGAGTCCTGATCGGAGTCATCTTCAGAATCAACCCGAGAATCATCAGAGTCGTCAACTGAAGCATCCTGGGAGTCTTGATCGGAGTCCTGTTCAGAATCAACCCGAGAATCATCAGAGTCCTCTTGAGAACGGTCTTCATCTAAGTTATCAGAGTCATCTTCAAAATCAACGCTAGAATCATCAGAGTCGTCTGGGAAACTGTCCTCATCGAAGTCATCGAAGAAGTCTTCTTGATCCTCTATTTCATCATCGGGTGAATTCTCATCAGTGACATCTTCATCTTCATCTGAAGAGTAATCATCGTTGGGTTCAACGATATTGTCATCGTCCAAGTCTTCGTCAAACCCTTGAGGTAGATCTACATCACTTAGATCTACATCCTGATTGATATCTATCTCTAGATCTTCTGTAGCTAGATCTTCTGAGATCGGATTAAATTGTAATTGCTCCTCAAGCTCTTCAAGTTCTGCCTCGTCTATCTCAGTAGTCTCGATTGTACCACTCGAATCTGATAGAGTTGTTGTGCCATCAGCCATGACATCTGTCGATGAAGCTTGGCCGGAAGCACTCAAACTAATACTGTCAGCTTCACCAAAAATCGTTTCGCCACTGTAGGCGTCTCCTGTGGGGGAGCTGGCACTGACCTCGCTACTACCCATAACTCCATTGTCACCGACAACAGCTACAAGGCTGGTAGAGACGGTGCTAACTCCATTAGAAGTTGAGAGGGCGGATGAGTTGCTATCAGCCATGATAAGATTCCAGAAGGTAAAGCTCAGGTATTTTCTAACTACTCCATTGAAGTGGATTTTTAGATAACCGTGTTGCCAGTTTGGCAGAAATTGGAATTGTAGATCGCAATTGTATATGCAAAGTATATTCAAAAAATTAATTCATGCTAGAGTTACGCATTTTGGTAAAGATTCAGTAAAACTGCCAAATTGGCAACCTTTTGTTAACAAACTCTTAGATCTTGGAAAGGAAATGTAATTCATCCTAATTGCTAGCTATAGGAGAAAAATACAATGGCTTCATTTATCGGAACTAATGAGAATGACACTCTTGAAGGTACAGAGCAAAATGACGATATTGTGGCACGGGATGGCAATGATCTGATCAGTGGACTCGGTGGAGATGATGTGGTTTCTGCCGGCCGAGGTGACGACACCATTGAGGGAGGCAGTGGCAACGATCAACTCCTGGGAAGTAATGGCAACGACATCATAAAAGGGCAAGGGGGTAATGACCTCCTCAATGGCGGTGGAGATGATGATATCCTTGAGGGCGGCGACGGCAACGATACGGTTCTTGGAGGCAGCAATAGCCGAGGCCAAGTTCCCATTTTTGTACAACAATTTGACTCGAATGGCAATCTCATTTCTGAAGTCAATCTCGAAGTCCCCGGGATTGTCGGTGCCGATCAGATCATCGGTGGCTTAGGAGAAGACCTGCTGAGTGGCGATGCTGGTAATGACATCATCGATGGCGGTGCAAGCTTTACGGAAAACCCCGTGTTTGACCCGAGTCCAGATCAGATTCTCGGAGGCATTGGTGATGACCTGCTTTTCGGGGGGGGTGGCGACGATACCATGCTCGGTAGCCTTGGAGATGACTTTATGATTGGCCAGAGTGGTAACGATCAAATGCTAGGTTCAATCGGTGACGATACCATGCGTGGAGACGGTGATCCCTTTGGCGCTCCTGACGGCAATGATTTTATCCAAGCAGAATCTGGCAATGATTTTGTGATTGCCGATGGTGGTGACGACTCGGTTTTGGGAGGCGGCGGTGAAGATACCATTCAAGGTGGCAAAGGTAATGACACCCTCCTGGGACAAAATGGTGATGACGACATCTCAGCGGGCGCTGGCGCAGACATCCTCAATGGTTTTGGTGGGGGTTCACCAGGTGAACGAGATATCTTGAGAGGGGGTGCAGATGGCGCTGCTGATACCTTTGTGTTGGGAAATGTCAATCAGGACGGAGAGAGTGTATTTTTCTACCTCAACCCCGATACCAATGTCAATCCCCCCAGAGATGACTTTGCAATTATTGCCGGCTATGAAAATGGTGTTGATACGATTCAATTGGCGGGAATAGCAGGGAATTACACTCTAACCGTCGATGCCCTCTTCAGTCCCCAGGATTTATTAATTATTGCCAATACTGCCGAACCGCAAATAGTGGGTGTTGTGGTCGCTGCTACTGCCATTCCCAATTTCACATTCGTCTAATCTTGGCGATCGCTAATCATAAACAATTGCACAAACCTATAACCTTGGCTGGGTTGAGTTATTTTTCTCTCAAGAATTTTGATTAAAAAGGTCCTTAGGAACTGCCAAAGTTTGAGAAGCATCCTATGGAACTTCTAAATCTGGGGCATTTTCTGAAGTCCTTTGAAGTCCTTTATTTAAAGTCCTTTCAGGGGGAACTAAATTCATGTCATCACCAACCCTTTTCTTACAACCGACGGGTTCAACCACTGACACAAACTTTGTCGAAGCCTTAGGAGATGCTCAATTCTTCAACTACAGTCAACCTGCTTCCAACAGTATGACTTCGGCTGAACTGCAAGAGTTAGTCAGAGGAGGAGTAGCGCAGGCGATTGCCAGTGCAGATGCAACTTTTATCAACGATCCTGCCTTCACCAGTCTGTTTACAGAAGCCTTTGCTGAAGGAGAAGAGGAGGAATATAAAGTCAAGAACAAAAGTAAAGCCGAAGTAACGGCAACTTTTGAGATTCCCGCCAATGAAACCTTTTCCTTTGACTTCTTAGCCGATATTTCTTTAACCGCTAAAGAAATTGAAAATCCGGATGCTGAATTTAGCCGAGCAAGGGCTAAAACAACTTTTTTAGTTTTAGATACCACCGATCCGGATAATCCGAAGATTCTCGATTATTTTGGGATTCAGGGGCGGCTCATCTCCTCTGAAAATGTGGCAACAACAAACTCGCGCTCCAGTGGCAATATTAGCTTTACAACCAGCGTCGATCGAGATATTAATGGCAACAATGGTGAAGATTTCCTCGATGTGAGTATTCTTTCCGGAAACTATTCGCGTACCTTTAACAGCGATACCCAGATCTCGATCGTTGAAACCAATACCACTGCCACCAAGTTGTTGGGAGATACTTATATTGACAACCTCGGTTCAGATGTTATCTATGGCAGCATTTGGCAAGATGACATCGATGGCACCGGGGGTGCGGACAAAATCTATGGCAGCGCCAACAGAGATAACATCCAAGGTCAGGGTGGCAATGATATCCTCGAAGGTGGTGGTGGCCGAGATCGCCTCGCTGGAAATGGCGGCAACGATCGAATACACGGTGGTGACGGCCGAGATGTCATAATCGGAGGTCGGGGCAGCGACATCTTGGCTGGAGGTGAGGGTCAAGATGTTTTTGTATTTGCGGAAGGAAACAGTTTTCTTCGTCGTGAACTGGATATCATTCAAGACTTTGAACTCGGCCAGGATCAAGTGGAATTCCGCAACTTCGGCAATTTTGATCCCTTATCTCTGCTTGAGGATACCGGATTGGGTGCAATTCTCACCTTAAATACAGGCGGACAACTTCTATTTGAAGGAGTTAGTTCCAGTCAACTCAGTAATGCTGACTTCCTGTTCGCTTAAAGGTTTTTCAAGCTTGATGTAGATCGCGGTTTCCTTTGACTTCTTGGCAAATATTTCTTTAACCGCTAAAGAAATTGAAAATTCCGATGCTGAATTTAGTCGGGCTAAATCTAAAACCACTTTTTTAGTCTTAGATACCACCGATCCGGATAATCCGAAGATTCTCGATTTTTTTTGGGATGAAGGGTGAACTCACCTCCTCTTAAGTCCGGGCTGTTTAGTTTGCTCTCAGAAATTTTATAACCTAATAAGCCCAGTTTCTCAAGGGAAGATGCCTAAAATTTAGACTTCCCTTTGATCGAAACTGGGTTTTTTTGATTAAGCCTAGACTTAACCATTACTATTGTTTTAATCTGCGACAATAAATCCTTCTTTGATTAACGACGCAAGTAATGGCAAAATAACGATTTCTAGGTCAGCCTCCGGCAACCACTGAGCGACATCCTTGGCTGTAAAGGTCTCAGTTGTAAATAGCTTTTCTACTAACTTTTCTATCGTATTAATATCTAAGCCTTTAAACATCAGCTTTTTCGTACCCGTCACTAACTGACACTTTCCTTCATCCAGAAATTCTACGATAACTTTTTGGTGCTTTGCGAGTCTTAGGCGAGTATCCAGTTCTTGCTCAAATAAGTTAAATCCAACTTGATTGGGCAGAGAAATTTCGGGATGACGACTGCTACCCTTTAATGACTGAAATCGCACATAACCTTGACTCAACTCCTGTTGTTTTACTCTCAAAGTTGTGCTGAGGTGATCCAGTAATCTCTGGCTGTAATCTTTAAGTTGAGAGGTATCTCCTTCTAAAATCAAAGGCAAATTTTTGCGCCAAATTTCTTCCTCTTTAATTTGGTCAACCAGCCAATCGAGCAAATCGCTGCCAACGAAGCAGCGCATACCGAGCGTCAGATGAAGGGAAGGTTGATCGTGGGCGATAGCATAGTGCCAATGTCCGCGCGGAATATAAAGGAAATCTCCGGGATTGAGAACACATTGGATGTATGGGGGTTCTTCCGGTGGTTTCTGACCACTCCGTTTCCAATTTTCTCGGGGATATTGCTCAGTTTCCCCAAATACAAACCACTCTTTTTGTCCCTCAATCTGAAACACCAACACTTCGTGGGTATCGTAGTGACACTGAAATGCCTGCTGACCCGGCCAAGAACAGTAGAGGTTGATATGTGCTTTACTATGACCAATTTCCCGCTGTAGTCCCCATACCAGATCGGCTAAAGCCGGAACCCGATTATGAAGATGATCCATAACTAAAGTCGCCCCTTCTTTACAGCGTTTCACCCAATCTTGAGGGTCACAAGCTGGCAAAGTATTGCCCTGAACTGTAAATCGTATATTAGGATGGCAAAACTCATGAAAGTTGAGTAAATGATTTAGCTGTTGCCAAGAAAACAAGTGCTGAAACTTCCCAGGTTGTTCACTCGGGATTAAAATTCCCCGTTTAGTCCAGTTTTCGGCTAAAAATTGTTCAACTGGGTAAGGATGCAAAATACTGGAGAGAGTTTGCATAGTCTTGAGAACCAAATTGTTTGGGATGAGCAATGGGACTGCAACGTTTTCTAGCTCCTCAAGGGGCTGAAAATCTATATCAATATCCTAAAAAATGGGAATGATATTCCCAATTGTGAAAATGGAATTAATATTTAAGACTTTAATTTTATAATATTCTCAAATATTTCGTTGCCAGTTTGGCAGAAAATTCGGTAATTTTTGTAAAGCTACAGGCTTTGTAGGCACTCCTGTTTAACTGAAAATAGAATTAAGTAGACCAACGCTTATCTCGTTGATCTACTCAAGTTAAACAAGAATTAATGAAAGTTGTCCTTTTGTCAGGCAACTTTTATTTATTATTAGCCAGTAATAGATACTGCGAACAGAGTGGATTCGCTCAGGCCGTCGGTAGTTGTAGTAGAACCTTCAATTTGAGTGAAGGTGTTGTTTCCGAAAGCAGTTGCTTCACCTAAAACAAAAGCACTGTTGCCTTCAACTTTAACTTTGCTAACTACATCAGAGTTGATCTTTTTATCAGCATCGATGTCAGCATTAAAATCGAAGTCTTGATCGATAGATGTGTTAAGATTTACATTCTTGAATACGAAACCGGCACCACCAACAACGTTCTCTTCAACAACTTCGCAGTAGCTCAGATCATTAATTAACATTGGATTTACTCCTCTTAGCAGTAGTTATTTGTTGTTGTTAGCGAGTTGATTTGTGTTTCTCGCTAACAACTTTAATATAACCGGAACTCAAAGAGTGAGGTTGCCACTTTGGCAGATTTATCAAAAAATTTTTTTGGGGATAAATTATCGAGCATTTTGGGAAATTTTAAAAGCAAAAACCCTGCCTAATTATAACGATTAAGCAGAATTGACTAACTAGATTTACGGTAACAGACAAGTTTAAATCAAGGGATGAAATTGTGAAAGCTGCTCTCTTGCCCCCTTAAAAAATATCCCCCCTCGCCCCCCTTAAAAAGGGGGTGGTTAGTAACCCAACCTGCGATCGCACCAATTTTTTAGATGGGCATTTGAGTGCCTGATGATTAAATCTTGAGTATTAATCGTTTTTTGACATCCTCCACCTCCAAATCACGCAGATTATGGAGGTGGATTCCCATCATCACTGACGGGGTTTCCTGGCTCTACGAGCAACCTTACTTTTTGGGATTTCTCCCTCTAAGCAGTGGATCATCTCATCCCCAGGCGTTACTTTCCGAGTGCCCCTCGGTAGTTGTGCTAACCCTTGCAATGCTTTCATCAAAATATTAATGGCAGCGTTCGTATCCCGGTCATCTAAATAACCGCAGTGTGGGCATTTATGTGTGCGCGTGGACAAGGATTTCTTGACTTCTTGTCCGCAATTGGAGCAATTTTGAGAAGTGTAATGAGGCGCAACAGCAATCACTGGTACGTTAAACACTTTCCCAAAATACTCCAACCACTGCCTAAACAATGTCCAACTAGCATCAGATATTGATTTAGCTAGATGATGGTTCTTAACCATATTCCGCACTTTTAGGTCTTCAATGGCTACCAAATCTGCCGATAGGATAAGCGCCCAAGCAGTTTTTACCGCAAAGTCTTTACGCCGCCTTGATACCAAGAGGTGCGTTCTACCTAACTTTTTAATGGCTTTAAGTCGATTTCTTGACCCTTTAGTTCGACGAGAAACACGTTTTTGTGCGCGTTTTAAAGACTTCTCGGCTTTCCTCAAAAACCTTGGGTTTTCTACTTTGTTACCATCAGAGTCAGTGTAGAAATAGTTTAAACCAACATCTATGCCTACCATCCGATTTGTGGGTTTATGTTGTTCATTTCGCTCTTGGTCGATGGAAAACTGAACATAATATCCATCGGCTCGACGCACAACACTCACTCGTTTAATCTGCTTTTTTTGATAAAAATGCAAATCGCGAGTTCCCCACATTCTAAAAGTTCCAGCTTTGAAACCATCCCTAAATGTAATGGTTAATCGGTCATCCGATAACACCCATCCATCAACTTTGTACTCGACTGAGCCATGAGTTTGATGCTTCTTGAACTTAGGAAAGCCTTTCTTGCCCGGAACCTTTTTCTTGCAATTATCAAAGAACCTAGCAATAGCACTCCATGTCCTTTCAGCACTAGCTTGACAGGCTTGCGCTGAAAGTTTTTTGCACCATTCAAATTGTTCTCTGAGTATTTTGCAATACTTGTTCAAATCATACCTGTTGACCCTTTTGTTATCCATCCAGTATCTCAGGCAGCTATTACGCACGAAACGAGCAGTTCTAATCATCTCATCCAAGATGACGTACTGCTCGTCTGTTCCTCGTAATTTTGCCTCAAATACCAACATGGCTGTTTTGACTCTATGTCATTAAGTTTAACAATTGATACGGAGATTGTAAAAAGCGGACAGGTCGAATGCCTCGCTTTTTACCTGGGGTGTCCATGTACCTACCCCCAAATCAAAGATTATGGAGGCAGTGCTATAGCCCCCCAGTCCCCCCGTTAAGATAGCTTATCAGCTCAGATGAACGAGTGGTGCCAAAGTGGCAGAATTATCTCAAATCTATGCTTATATGATATCTGCTTGATTAATGCCTGTTATGGGGTGGGGCGGGGTTTAACTCAATCTCGAAGTGGTCGTCAAAATCGTAGCCTCAACCCGCCCCTACAAGACGCTGATTGATTAGTGGGATCTGATATTAAGGATAGGCGAAGAAAAAAGTCTCTTCGGTTGGGTTCAAGGTAATCGAACGCAACTTTGAGGCAATTTCCAGACGTAGCGGCGCCGCTTCATCTTGAGTCAGCCAGGTAAACAGCAGATTAATCGCTTCGGTGGAAGAATCAATTTTAAGCGCCTCTTGAATCAAACGAAACGCCCCCGAGAGATTACCCGCTTTAATCGGAACAATGGCGCTATCAAGACAATATTTAAAGAAATGACGCCGCGCCTTAGCGGTAATTTCAGCACAACGTTCAGCAGGCAGATAACTCTCGGAAATCTCAATTCCCATGCGAATCGACTCCGCTTGCGCTCCCGCTTTGGCCAGTTCGCTGGTCATATTATTAGAATGCTGACGATAACAGGCTAAAATTCCCGGTTCGTACCACCAATCATAAAACGAAGCAATCCGCTTGTAAAGTTCCCAGTCGGGAGTAAACGTATTATTAGGATCATACGTTCCCAAACGTTCATGGGTAGAGCGACGAATCACCACCGCACAGGGATTTAAAACGTTAGAAACCCCAATTCGTCCCAACCAATCTTGAATAATTCCGCTTTGATCTCCATAGCCGTGAGTTTGGGTAAAAATCACCTTACCGTCATCATTAATATTCTGATATCCGGTAAAAGCCGCCCCCACCGACTCGGGACAGTTTGCTAAACTCTGCTGAAAGCGTTGATAAAACTCAGGGAAAACATATTCATCCTCTGGGATAACATGAATCCATTCCCCACGACTCAAACCAATAGCCAGATTAAAATTGCGGCGAGCGCCAATATTTTCTGGATTCAGATGATAACGCACAATACCGCCACCGATCGCATTCACCAAATCAAATAGCGGGGGAGTGCTGTTATTATCCATCACCAGAATTTCCATCTCCTCTTCCCCAGGCCATTGCGCCAGAATACTCGCCAAACATTCCAACAGATAGTTTTTGCGATTATACAGAGGAACAATCACCGTCCAAAACGGTCGTTTTTCTTCCGGTTTAGAAACAGTTGGCGTACCGGGAAAGGTATAATTTCCAACGGTGACTTCCCCTAAACTCAGTTGGGGTGTGGTATAATCTTTAGGATTGGTTGAAGTTGGAGTATAAGCCTCAACCGCCAGGGCATAGCGAGGATTCACCCGTTTTAATCCCTCTCGATAGGCAGATGCAGCTTCTTCTAATTTCAGTTGAGTTTGATAAATTTTACCCAGAAGAAGATAGGCTTGCCCAAAGTTGGGATTGAGATCGATCGCATTGAGACAAGAAACAATTGCCGCTTCTAACTCGCCCAGAGATTCTTGGATCACGCCTAACTGATAATGAGCATCCGGCAAATCGGGCTGTATAGCAATGGCTTGGCGGTAATAGCCAAGCGCCGTCGTCAAATCTCCTTGTTGTTGACGGGTGACTCCCAAATGATAGTTCTTCGTGGCACTGTCGGACTGTTTTTCGGGAGAGAGTTTTCCTTGAGCATAGAGAGCATTTTCCAGATTGACCTCCGCTTCAACGCAGTTGGGTTGAAGTGCCAATACTTGTTGATAATAAGCGATGGCTTCTTCCCATTTCCCTTGCTGTTGTAGAGTGTAGCCCAAATTATTCAGGACGGCGACGGAGTTCGGTTGCAGCGCTAACACCTTCTGATAACAGTCTACCGCTTCGGATAAGCGACCTTGAACTTGCAAGACATTTCCTAAACTGAACCAGCCCTGAGCGCTCGGTTTAACCTGCAACGCCACTTTTAAGAACTTCTCGGCAGTTTGATACTGACCTTTGTGTTGCGCTACTGTCGCCAATCCTTGCAAAGCCTCGGGTTGATTCGGTTCTTGCTGTAAAATTTTACCGTAAACTTGTTCGGCTTGGGTGAAACGATTGGCTCGCAAATATTGAGTTGCCTGTTGGAGTGCGGCAGATAGTGCGGAAACCGGAGTTTTTTCAGAAGTAGATAAAAGCGGTTGTTTGGGAACGGCGATCGCGTGTCCGACATTCCACTGAATATTTTTATAAGCCGCTTCTAGGGGAATTATATCATATCCAGCCGAAGTAATAAATGCTTCTATCTCCTGATTTTTAGCGCGAAATGCGGCTTGATTGCCATCATCAACTTCATAAATCAAGAGGGGCTGAAATTGTTTTAAGGTTTGAACCATGCCCTGCAAAACGGCAATTTCTGCCCCTTCCACATCAATTTTAACCAGCGATGGCGGCTTGATCTGTCCCTGAGCAATTAAATCATCAATAGAAACCAATTCTACATCCATTTTCCCCCGCAAATCCGGCGGTGTGCCAGCAGTGGAGAGGGTTGCACCGCCCGAATGATGGGCGAGTAACAGTTCGGCGGTGCCCGGGTTGGCAGAAACAGCCTTTTCAAACACCGTGACGTGAGAAAATTGATTAATCTCGGCATTTTGTCGAATTCTGTCGGCATTTTCCGGGACGGGTTCAAAGGCATAAACCTGTCCAGACTCTCCGACTAACCGAGCCGCAATCACGGTAAAAAAGCCAATATTTGCGCCAATATCGTAGAATACACTGTTAGGTTTGAGGTACTTTGCCAAAGCGGTTTGAATCGGCAATTCATAAGCCCCGGTTGCATAATCGCGATTTGAGTCATCGGGATTGAACTTTAGTCCAGTACCCACCCCTTGATTGAGAATAACTTGTTGAGATGTTACATTCATTGTTTTAAACCTAATAGAATTATAGGAGTCAGGAGACAGGAGTCAGGAGACAGGAGATATAAGTTAGGAGTCAGGAGACAGGAGTCAGGAGACAGGAG
>NZ_LATL02000259.1 GCF_000972705.2 Limnoraphis robusta CS-951
CATCTAAATCACCGCCGCCTGTAGACAGATCCATCACCGTATCTGCCCCATATTTTACAGCAAGATTCAGCTTTTCTACTTCTTGATTAATATCAGAAGAACTCGGGGATGCCCCGATATTTGCATTCACCTTACATTTAGAGGCAATGCCAATACACATCGGCTCTAAATTGGTATGATTAATGTTAGCCGGAATAATCATCCGACCTCGGGCAACTTCATCGCGAATCAACTCAACCGGAAGATTTTCCCGCTTGGCGACATAGTGCATTTCTTCAGTTAATACACCTTGACGGGCGTAGTGCATTTGTGAAACATTTGCTTGACCACGCCGTAGATTAACCCATTCAGTTCTCATTTTTAATTCCCTCTGGTGATAGCTTCCCTACGCCGGTACTAACCGGACTCAGGTTCCAAGGGTGTCGTCTCAGCCTGGACTTCGCAGGCACCCCTAGCTTATTAGGAGTTGATGGTATCACAAATCGGGGGAGTTTGCAGGGGGGGAAGGGGGCAGAGTTAGCCGCAAAAGCATGAGGAGTTGACTTGGAAACCTGACCCATTAACGCTTGCAGTCAGTGTCGGGAAAATGTCAAAATATAGCAAAAGACAGGGAATAGGCAATAGGCAAAAGTACAATCCTGGCTGGAATTGGTTTTTAGCTTTATAGACAGTCTTAACTTAAATGTGTAGCGCTATAGTTGGGTGATCATCCCTAAAGGTATAATCTCTAAAATGGAGGTGGCGATCGCCTCGATTGTTCAGAGGAAATGTAGCCAGAATCTGCGTAAGTTTAACCTCATAAAAATGCGAGTTTTATTAGTTGAAGATGAACCGGGAATTGCACAGTTTATTACTCAAGGATTGCGAGAGGCTGGCTATGTGATTGATGTGGCTAACGATGGTCAAGAAGGTTGGGATTATGCTGAGGCATTTGAGTATGATATTATGATTCTTGATGTGTTGCTTCCTACAATAGATGGTTTTCAACTGTTAGAAAAAATTCGCAGTCGTAAAATATTAACGCCCGTTTTACTTTTAACGGCTTGTGATACCGTAGAAGATCGAGTTCGAGGATTAGATTATGGTGCCGATGACTACTTAGTTAAACCGTTTGCTTTTTCGGAATTACTAGCCCGTTTACGAGCATTACAACGGCGTCCTCCGCTACAAATGAATAATGTTTTGCAAGTCGCCGATCTGACGATGGATATCGCCAAAAGAGAAGTCCGACGAGCCGGACGTTTAATTGATTTAACTCCCTTAGAATTTAAACTGTTAGAATACCTGCTGCGCCATCCCAATCAAGTTCTCAGCCGGACTCAAATCTTAGAACAGGTTTGGGATGTAGATTTTTATAATGATTCTAATGTTGTTGATGTTTATGTGGGTTATTTAAGGCGAAAAATTGATCGAGACTTTGATCAAACACTGTTACATACCGTTCGGGGTGTGGGGTATTGTGTGAGAACTGAGGAAGGAAATGATTAAACAATTTCGTTTGAGAAAACACTCCCTACGAGTTCGTTTAACGGCTTGGTATATTTTTTTATTAGCCCTAACGCTGACGTTATTTAGTAGCTATCTCTATATCCAACTAGAACAAAGTTTACTGGCTCAACTCGATACCAGTTTACAACTCACCAGCACCCAAACCCTCACGAATCTGATCAATAGTAATGGTCATCCAGCCTTTAGAAAAACTATCGATTCTCAAGCCATTACCAAACACTTATTAGAGGTCGGTTTTGCCATCCGATTAATCGATGAAAACGGTCAAATTTTGGATGGTTTAGGGCGTTATCAAGCCATACCGACAACATTACCGACTCAAACCGGTTTTTCTAATCTCACCGCCTCCACAACAACTTGGCGCGTTTACAGCCAAATTCTTCCCGACGCCAACAATAAAGGGGAATGGTTGCAAGTTGCAGAATCCCTAGAACCCATCTACGAAGCCTCAGAACACCTGCTAACATTAATGTTGTTGGGATTTCCTCTTGTGTTGCTGATTGCGGCGTTAGGGGGGCTATTTTTGGCCGATCGCGCTTTGAGTCCCATCGAACGTATTATTCGCACCGCCCAGAGTATTGGCGCGAATGACTTTACTCAGCGCATTGGCTACCAAGGATCAACCGATGAAGTCAGACGGTTAGCCAAAACATTAGATCGAATGTTGGATCGTTTGCAATCGGCTTTTGAACATGAACGACGATTTACCGCCGACGCCGCCCACGAATTACGCACACCGTTAACGGTAATTAAAGGACGAATTGGTGTTACCCTCAGCCACCCTCGAACCGTCGCAGAATACGAACAAACCTTGCAAAGTTTAGAACAAGAAACCGATCGCTTAATTCGTCTGACTCATGCTTTATTGTTTTTAGCAAGATTAGATTTACGACAGATGCACCCAACGCTCTTGCAGTCTGTTGATTTGAGCAATCTTTTAAGCACTTTAGTTGAACAGATGCAACCCTTAGCGTCAACCCAACATATTCAGATTCTAGCACATATTTCACCACAATTATTCGTGCAGGGAAATGCAGATTACTTGACCAATTTGTTGTTAAATTTAATCGATAACGCGCTCAAATATACCCCCAGTGGCGGAACCGTGACGCTCAAAGCCACTCAAAACGATCAAGTTGTAGAGGTACAAGTAAAAGATACGGGAGTGGGGATAGAAGCCAAACATCTTCCCTTTTTATTTGATCGCTTTTATCGAGTCGAAGAAGATCGTTCTCGTCGAACTGGAGGGGCAGGTTTAGGGTTAGCGATCGCCAATGAAATTACCCGTTTACATAATGGCAAATTAACCGTACAAAGTCAAGTCAATCAAGGCACAACATTCACCTTTACAGTGAACAGTGTTGTAGGGGCGGGTTCTGAACAAATCTAGATCTTCCCATGCAAAACTTTTATAAACCCGCCTTTTTTGTAGGGGCGGGTTCCTCCAAAATGTCTATTTTCCCAGAAATAACTAACATCAACCCGTCCTTTTTTCTAGAGGCTGGTTCCTCCAAAATGTCTATCTTTCCCAGAAATAACTAACATCAACCCGTCCTTTGTTGTAGGGGCGGGTTCTGAACAAATCTAGATCTTCCCATGCAAAACTTTTATAAACCCGCCCCCCTCCTCACCAGTTAACAATCATAAAAGGAATAAAAACCGAGTTTTTGGGGTGTGTTAGTCTGTCTTCCCCACTGATTAAGAAAATTCTTAGACATTTCTCACCGTCCTCTTAACGTTTTTTATTTAAGCTGGACTGAGATTTTTACAAGCGGTAAACCTCTGTATGGATGGAAGCCTGATTCTGTTTAATATTCTCAACCCCCCGGTGCTGTTCTTTTTCTTAGGGATGTTGGCTGTTTTTCTAAAATCAGACTTAGAAATTCCTCAACCTCTCCCGAAGTTATTCTCACTTTATCTCCTCTTAGCCATTGGATTTAAAGGCGGATATGAATTAGAAGAAAGCGGAATCGATGCTCAAATTGCCATTACACTGATTGCAGCAATTGTGATGGCTTGTATTGTACCCTTTTACACATTCTTTATTTTAAGATTAAAACTCGATGCTTACAACTCAGCCGCCATCGCCGCAACTTATGGTTCCATCAGTGCAGTCACGTTTATTACTGCGAGTTCCTTTCTAGAAAAACTCAGCATTCCCTACGGTGGACACATGGTAGCAGCGTTAGCATTAATGGAGTCACCCGCGATTATTGTGGGGATTATATTGGTGCGGTTCTTTGCCCAAAAAGAGTCAGACGAATGCGGGTTTTCTTGGGTAAAAATTCTGCACGAATCCTTTCTAAATGGTTCTGTATTTCTACTGATTGGGAGCGTGGTTATTGGTGCATTAACGGGCGAAAAAGGTTGGGAAAAATTGCAACCCTTTACTCAGGGAATTTTCTATGGTGCTTTAACGTTCTTCCTCCTCGATATGGGATTAGTCGCAGCCAGACGCATCAAAGAACTGAGAAAAACAGGCTCTTTTCTAATTGGTTTTTCTGTGTTTATTCCCGTTGCTAATGCCTTAATTGGGATTGTGATTGGTAAAGTTTTAGGTTTGGGCGAAGGAAATACGTTGTTATTCTCAATTTTGTGTGCCAGTGCATCCTATATTGCTGTCCCTGCGGCGATGCGAATGACCGTACCCGAAGCCAATCCTAGCCTCTATGTTTCTATGGCTTTAGCGTTAACTTTTCCCTTCAATATTATTGTCGGAATACCACTTTACCTGGAAATTATCAAACATCTCGGAATTTAAACCATGCAAGCAGTCAAAAAGGTTGAAATTATCATTAGTTCCTTGGAAATTCAGGAAGTTCTAGAGGTGTTAACCAAGGCTAATGTTTCTGGATACACCGTGATGAATAATACATCCGGAAAAGGAGATCGAGGTGTGGCAAATGATGATCTAGGAACGGTTTTAAGTAACAGTTATATTATGACTGTTTGCACCAATGACAAGCAACTCAATCAAGTCGTAGATGAGGTTACTCCTATCCTGAAAAAAGTCGGTGGAATCTGTCTGGTCACGGATGCAAACTGGGTCTTACATTAACTGGTTTTAGACTGAACTAAAACGTTCTCCTTGTCCTCTTTTAGATTGAGATTGAACCCATGCCAATCAACCGAATAATTGCAGGTTTAAATGACTTCCAAGAAAATTACTTCAAAGCACATCAAGACCTGTTTTAGCGGCTGTCTCATGGTCAGACTCCTGAGATTTTATTCATCACTTGTTCTGACTCTCGTATTGATCCCAATCTTCTCACTCAAACTGAACCGGGAGAACTGTTTATTATTCGCAATTTGGGGAATATTATTCCTCCCTATGGTTCACTCAATAGTGAAGGAGCAGGAATTGAATATGCAGTTCAAGCTTTAGATATTAAGGAGATTATTGTCTGTGGACATTCTCACTGTGGCAGCATGAAAGGTCTGTTAAAACTTAAAAGCCTATCCGATGAAATGCCGTTAGTTTATGACTGGCTGAAGCATTTCGCAGAAGCGACTCGCCTAATTATTCGGGATAATTATCATGGATATTCTGAAGAAGAATTGATCAAAATTGCTATTCAAACCAATGTTCTGACGCAAGTGGAGAACTTAGAAACTTATCCCGTTATTCGCACTCGACTTCACGCAAATAAACTTCATCTTCATGCTTGGGTTTATGAAATCGAAAGCGGACAAATTACCGCCTATGATGCTAGTAAAGGTCAATTTGTTCCGTTGATACAAGAATCTTTTCCTGTTCCCGACCCTCTGGCGGTAATGAACCCAGTTTAGTTCATTGGGAGCCGTTGAAAATTGTGATTTTATCTTTTTAATACGGCTCCTATTTTTTGACATAATTGTGTATTTAAAAACCCATGAACAGTGCAATTATTAAATCAAATTATCATCAATTAGGCAATCGATTTCAACAATCCTTAGAAAGCGGTAAGTCTTGGTTTTTCCAAACCTCCGAAAGAGCCTTAGAACAAGCTTATCAAGCCGCACTGAGAATTAAAGCAATAGAAGAAGATCATTTTGGAGGACAACAGGTTTCTGCAAAAACTTCAATTTATACTCAAAATGTATTAAATTATTTTGTTGATGATGTTAAGAAGAATTTGCGAGTGATTCGTTTGAGAGTGGCGGAGTTTAAATGGAGTCGTACTCTGGGGAAATCATCCAATCTTGAAATCTTAGAAAAACTTCGGTTTATTGATGAAATTTTAGATCGATATAAAAAAGCTGACTTTTTTCAAAAAGACGAACTGACTATTGATGCAACTTTTAAACCCATTCAACCCGAAACCCCTCAAAAAATGTCTTCAAAAAATAAACTTTCTCCCACCGATTTTTATGCGGTCGAACAAAAACAAAAGCAGAAGCCATTCACGAACTCGAAGAATTTGAAGAAAGCTTAAAATTTCAAAGCTTACTTTATAACTCTCCAGAAATTTCCCCTGAACTTTCTGAAGAAAAACTTCATCAAAAAGCTGAGGAAGTCTCCGAAGAATTTCGCAGCAAAAGCAGCGAAGCCATTAGTAATATTTTTGCCGACTTAGTAGGACTCGCAACGTTTACTTTGGTGTTGATTTTTAACCAACGGGGGTTAAATGATTTTAAAGCTTTTCTGGGAAATGTAATCTATGATTTAAGTGATAGTGCAAAAGCATTTATCATCATTTTGTTAACCGATATTTTTGTCGGATTTCACTCTCCGCACGGTTGGGAAGTTTTATTAGAAGGAGTAGCGAGTCACTTTGGCATTGCAGCGAACCATAACTTTATTTTTCTGTTTATTGCCACCTTTCCCGTGATTTTAGACACAATGTTTAAATATTGGATTTTCCGCTATCTCAATCAAATTTCACCCTCAGCTGTTGCAACTTTGAAAAATATGAATGAGTAAGCACCTCTCAAAATCAGAACGAACATTGCTCAACACTCAAACGGTTCAGTGTTCGCCAAAATACTAGAATTTGAAAGCCAGCAACCTTTACAACAATACTCCATCAACAGAGCGAGGTCAAACACATCTTCATCAACTCAGGTCAGGGTCAGCAGCAGAAATAACAGCAATTTTGCAAGCCAGAGTGGAAAAGTTGGACATTTTTCGCCTTCCTTTTCCGTAAAACTGTCAAGCCTGATGCAATCTGTATTAAAATCTACTGTAACAATTAACAGATTTGACGTCAATTGCGTCAAACTCTTTTAAGTTGAGACAGACTTTATTGGTTAAAGTAGAAAGCATGGAATTTCGAGTTACAGACACACCCCGCATTGATTGGACAGGAGATGCCCTGGCAATTGGTTTATTTGAACATGAAGTCGAGTTACCGGGTGAATTAGCCCAGTTAGATGAGAAACTCGCAGGCACCTTGAAAGAGTTGATAGAAGAAACAAAATTTGATGGTAAACCTAGCAGTAATGCTTCCACTCGGGTTGGCAGTAATAGCCCCATCCGTAAGGTAATTTTAATCGGTTTAGGTTCATCAGAAAAGTTGTCGTTAGATACNATTGGTTTATTTGAACATGAAGTCGAGTTACCGGGTGAATTAGCCCAGTTAGATGAGAAACTCGCAGGCACCTTGAAAGAGTTGATAGAAGAAACAAAATTTGATGGTAAACCTAGCAGTAATGCTTCCACTCGGGTTGGCAGTAATAGCCCCATCCGTAAGGTAATTTTAATCGGTTTAGGTTCATCAGAAAAGTTGTCGTTAGATACCTTACGTTTGGCAGCAGCAACAGCCGCACGTCTCGCAAAAACGATTAAATGCAAAACCCTTGGTTTGAGTTTTCCCCTCTGTGAAACGCCCGATGCAACCACTCAAGCCTTAGTCGAAGGGGTTGAATTAGCCTTGTATCAAGATAACCGTTTTAAGTCGGAACCCGAAGAAAAAGGCCCTGCAATTGAACAGGTTGAATTATTAGGTTTAGCCGGAACCGAAGATGCCATTACTCGCGCTCAACATATCTGTTCCGGGGTGTTTTTAGCCCGTGAATTAGTGGCAGCACCCGCGAATGAAGTTAACCCAATTACGATGGCAGAAATGGCGGAAGCCTTGGCATCTGAATATGGGTTTGAGATTGAAATATTGGAAAAAGAAGATTGTGAAAAGTTAGGAATGGGTGCCTTTTTAGGCGTTGCCCAAGCGTCTGATTTGCCGCCAAAATTCATTCATTTGACTTACAAACCCACCGTAACTCCGAGGCGGAAATTGGCGATTATTGGTAAAGGTTTAACCTTTGATTCGGGTGGACTGAACCTAAAAGTTGGGGCGAGTAGTATTGAAATGATGAAAACCGACATGGGCGGCGCCGCAGCAACGTTTGGGGCAGCCAAAGCGATTGGATTGTTAAAACCCGATGTGGAAGTGCATTTTATTAGTGCCGTCACAGAGAATATGATTAGCGGTCGGGCAATGCACCCTGGAGACTTTTTAAAAGCTTCCAATGGCAAAACAATCGAAGTGAATAATACCGATGCAGAAGGCCGTTTAACGCTGGCTGATGCGTTGGTTTTTGCTGATAAATTGGGTGTCGATGCAATGGTCGATTTAGCCACCTTAACCGGCGCTTGTGTGATTGCGTTAGGTAATGATATTGCAGGCTTATGGAGTCCCAATGATGACTTAGCCAGTCAGTTGGAAATGGCCTCAAAAGGCACTGGAGAAAAACTCTGGCGAATGCCCATTGAGGAGAAATATTTTGAAGGGTTAAAAGCCGTTCATGCCGACATGAAAAATACCGGGCCAAGACCGGGCGGTTCCATTACAGCAACTCTGTTTTTAAAGCAGTTTGTTGAGAAAACACCCTGGGCGCATTTAGACGTTGCTGGCCCCGTTTGGACAGACAAAGATAACGGGTATAGCAGCACAGGTGCGACGGGTTTTGGGGTGCGACTTTTGGTGAATTGGGTCTTACAATAACCTGTAAAATTGGGGTGGGTTCTGCTCACCCTATTTTCACTATTTCTTTGGGTAAAGAGTTTATTATTAAAGAATTTTATGGTAGGCTTATAGATAGCGATTTAATGCGCCCTTTTCAAGAATAACCGTGTAATTTAGTTGTTGATTTGTCATAGGAAATGATTATAGAGTGTCTTCTGTGTTTTCCAATTCCTGTGAAATCAAATTCTGCAAGTCTTCATCACAGTGAGTTTGTAAATGAATCGTTGCTGTTAATAATTCTGCTAATATTTCTACTTTTTGTTTGGCACTCAGATTGGCTAATTGGAGTTGGTTGGTGAGTGCAAGCACATTTTGACATTCTTCGCCCAATTCAAGAATGAGTTGACTTAAGGTAGAGTTATCTATGGCAATTTTGTTAGTTTCTCTCAGTTGCATCATTTCCTCCCTAATCGTTTCAAGGCTTGTTCAATTCCTTTTTGAAAAGCACGGATTTCTTTTTCCCAATGTTTGATTAAACCCCTATCTGGATTCTCTTTTAACAATTCTAGCCGGATTTTTTCCTGATGTTCTGCAATTCTCTTTTCTAAAGATTGAATGGCTTTGCGATGGTTTTGTTTGCCCATGAGCAATAAAGATATTCCCAAAATTGCTAGTAGCAGATAACGACAACGATAACCTCCTTTCATTATTCATAATTCAGCATTCATCATTCACGAATGATTCT
>NZ_LATL02000260.1 GCF_000972705.2 Limnoraphis robusta CS-951
ATCAATTCCTAACGGATGCCCAGATGGTGGAATATCTGGAACGTTAACGGGACTTTGCAATGACAACACCGCAAAATACCCACTTGCCCGTCTTACAACTCGCACCTGTTTCAGCTTAAATCCCTCGGGAATGGGTCGAGATAATCTCATTTTAACTAATCCAATCTGAGGAAGTTTTATCCAATCGTTTGAGATGGGATTACTTTTAAACTGGGGGAAGACAAACGACCGCATCCGATACTTGTTCTTGAAACGAGGAAAGCCATAACCCTTTTCTTTTATGTTGTTCAATGCTCTCTCTAAAGTCTTCAAGACTTGCTGTAAAACTTGAGCATTTACTTTCTTAAGTTCTGGGTTAGTTTTCTTCGACTTGGTTAGATTCGCGGCTTGTACGTTGTAGTTGGGGTAAGGGGTATCTGCTGAGATGATGTATTCTTGTTGTAATGAACAAGAATTAATTGCACACTTCCTACTATTTATCCAGTCTTTCCGCTCTCTTAAGGCATAATTCCACACCTTTCTACAGACCGCCAACATTTCTTCAATGATGACGATCTGTTTTTGGGAAGGGACTAGCTTAAATTCGTAGGTTAGTGTTAGCATACTAGGATTGTAACATGGTTCTACCCCGCCATGTTAACCCGTTAGACTTTAGGAAAGGAAAACTTGAGACGGGCTTTCCCAAAACCGAGTCTTTTTTGTTGGTCGCAATTCACCTACAACCAAATCTTTGATTCTGGTCGCAGACAAGATTGCTCCATTACGATAGAAACACTAAATCAATTAAAATTTCCCAGAATATGATGAACCCCAAAGTGTTTTATGGATAGGTAGACGCGGATTTGACTCTACAGACACGCTCAAGATGCACAGATCAATCAGTCCACATCATTGATTCTAACGTTTCCTCTCCTGTCGAGAACAGGGTCGGGATTCTCCCTCAATGGAAAGACCTTATTAATCTTGTCGAACTGTTGCAGGAGCGATCGCACATCCCAACTTGCCAGTATCGTATAAGATAATCAAACGACCATCGCTCAACTGTTGATCAACAATCACGTGAACGTCTTAGTTGTTGGAAATGGAGGCCGTGAACACGCCCTCGCCTGGACTCTACTGCGATCGCCAAATGTTTTACAGGTGATCTGCACCCCTGGAAATGGGGGAACCGCGACCCTCAAAGGCTGTCAAAATTATCCGATCGCCGTTGATGACTTTGAAGGAATTACCCGCATCGCTCAAGAATACAACGTTTCCCTCGTTGTCGTTGGCCCAGAAGTGCCACTTGCTTTAGGCATTACAGACCATTTACAAGCCCACAATATCCCCGTATTCGGCCCTAACCAAGCCGGGGCGCAACTGGAAGCCAGTAAAGCTTGGGCTAAAAAATTAATGCAGCAAGCCCAAATTCCCACCGCCGAAACCGCCGTTTTTACCGACGCAGACACCGCCAAAGCCTACGTTAAAACAGCCCCGATTGTCATTAAAGCTGATGGTTTAGCCGCCGGAAAAGGGGTAACAGTTGCGAATACCGTTGAAATCGCTCATGCTGCCATTGATGCGATTTTTGCCGGAGAATTTGGTAGCGAAAACCTGACGGTGGTGGTCGAAGAATATTTAACAGGTCAAGAAGTCTCTATTCTCGCCCTCACAGACGGTTTAACGATTCGTCCGTTAATTCCCGCCCAAGATCATAAAGCCATTGGAGAAGGCGATACAGGGCCGAATACAGGCGGGATGGGTGCCTATGCTCCCACACCCATTATTACAGATTCTTTAACAGAACGTATTCAAACCCAAGTTCTCGAACCCACCCTCGCTACCTTGCAAACCTGGGGAATTGACTATCGAGGTGTGATTTATGCCGGATTAATGATTAGCCCCGAGGGAGAACCCAAAGTATTAGAATTTAACTGTCGGTTTGGTGATCCGGAAACGCAAGCGGTTCTGGCCTTGTTAGAAACCCCTCTCGATGAACTGTTACTCGCTTGCTGTCAACAACGGTTAGCCCAATTTCCTCCCCTTTCTTGGAAACCAGGAGTCGCAGTCTGTGTGGTTTTAGCTTCCGGTGGCTATCCCGGTTCCTATCAAAAAGGCTATCCGATGACTGGACTCGAACAAGCCGAAGCCACAGGAGCAACGGTGTTTCATGCTGGAACGAAACTTCAAGGCGATCAGGTTTTAACCGATGGCGGGCGGGTTTTGGGCGTGACGGCCGTCGGTTCTACCTTTGAACAAGCGATCGCCAAAACCTACAAAGCGGTAGACTGTATTCAGTTTAACCAGATGTATTATCGGCGGGATATTGGGTTCCGCATTGCCAAACTTTAGAAAATCATAGCCAATCCATCAGGAGTTCTAAAATCAAGGTTATGGCTGTTTAACAAAACTTAACTTAAGATCAGCAGTGGGCATGATAGTGAATAGTTCGGTACACTAACCCTATCGTTCACTAATCTATCCCAACTCCAAAACCTTAAGATCTCAAACCGTCGGGAGATGCTGGCAATTATAAAAAAAATCGGCGAAATTATAGCAAACTGGTGGTCGGAGTTTAACCTCCAGACTCGTTTAATGGCGGGAGCAACGCTGGTTGTTTCGCTATTGATGAGTGGTTTAACCTTCTGGGCGGTTAATACCATTCAAGAAGATGCGCGTCTCAATGATACCCGCTACGGTCGAGATTTAGGCTTGCTATTAGCCGCAAATGTCGCCCCCTTAGTTGCGGACAACCAACGAGAGGAAGTCGCCCGTTTTTCTCGACAATTTTATACCAGTACCTCCAGCGTCCGGTATATGTTGTATGCTGACCCCGACGGAGACATCTTTCTCGGTTTACCCTTTTCCGATTCGGCTGTCCAAAATTCTCTCACCCTCAGACGGCGGATGCAACTCCCGGAGAATTTCATTGCCAGTGTCAAAGGAGGAGATTTTACTTCAATTCCGATGGTACGCCAACACATTACCCCCGCCGGACAGGTGACAGATGTGTTTGTTCCCCTGATGCACGAAGGACAATATTGGGGAATTTTAGCCATTGGAATTAATCCTAATCCTACGGTGGTTGTCTCCTCTAATTTGACGCGAGATGTCACCTTAGCAGTATTTGTCTCAATTTGGGTGATGGTGATTTTAGGAGCCGTTTTTAACGCCTTAACCATTACTCAACCGATTAAAGAACTGTTGAGAGGGGTTCAAAATATTACCGCCGGGAATTTTCAGCAACGAGTCGATTTACCCTTTGGTGGAGAATTAGGGGAATTAATCATTAGCTTTAATAAAATGGCTGAACGACTCGAAAGCTATGAGGCTCAAAATATTGAAGAATTAATGGCTGAAAAAGCCAAACTGGAAACTCTTGTTTTAACCATAGCAGATGGGGCAATTTTACTGGATGCTAAGTTAAACATTATTTTAGTTAATCCGACCGCTAAACGTTTATTTAATTGGGATGGAAAAAGTGTTCTTGGTGAAAATGTCATTCATCATTTACCCTCACCTCTTTTACAAGAAATTTCCCAACCGTTACAAAAAATTTCGGACGGAAATCAAGAAGGGGGAGAATTTCGCTGTTCTCTGAGCGAACCCACAAATCGCACCCTCAGAATACTTCTCAATACGGTTTTACTGCACAAAGCACCCGGATTAGATCCCCTCTGTGGAAGCTGTTTTAACCATGTTAATAAAACCTGTCATGATCCCGAATATCCCCGATCAACAGAATGTACTTTCTATGAAGAAGATGATCACTTGAAAATAGAAGATAAATATCGGGAAAGTCTCAAAGGAATTGCCATGACGATTCAAGATATTACCCGAGAAGTAGAGTTAAATGAAGCCAAAAGTCAGTTTATTAGTAATGTCTCTCACGAACTGAGAACCCCTTTATTTAATATTAAATCGTTTATTGAAACCTTACATGATTATGGCGAAGATTTAACCGAAGCCGAACGACGAGAATTTTTAGAAACGGCGAATCACGAAACAGATAGGTTGACTCGTTTAGTCAATGATGTGTTAGATTTATCTCGCTTAGAATCTTGTCGAATTTATCATTTTGAAGCGATAGATATTGCTCAACCTATTGAACAAACTCTACGAACCTATCAACTCAACGCCCGAGACAAAGAAATCGAATTGAGTCAGGAAGTAGAACCAGATTTACCCTCTGTTGTCGGTCATTATGATCTATTACTACAAGTTTTTGCAAATTTAGTTGGTAACTCTCTCAAGTTTACCGAAGCGGGAGGACGAGTAATTATTCGCGCCTATCTTTTAGATGAAGAACCGAAATTTTACAGTAAAGAAGCCGAAGAAATCGAAAAAGGAGGATGGATTATTTCACCCCCGCCCCCTCGTCCGTTTGATGAACAAATGGGATTAGAAATTGCTCCCCAAGCTCAATATGTGCGAATTGAAGTTTCAGATACCGGAAGTGGAATTGCACCGGAAGATCAAGAAGCTGTATTTACTCGGTTTTATCGCGTGGAAAATCGAGTTCATACCCTAGAAGGAACCGGACTGGGATTATCTATTGTTCGTAATATTATGGAGAAACATCATAGTCAAGTTCACTTAATTAGTGAATTGGGTATCGGAACGACATTTTGGTTTGATTTAGCCGTTTATCAGGACATTTCAGGATTTCGTTCTCACACTCAAGAGATTGCATCTGGTGGTGAGTCTTTACCGATAACAAACAACTAAGAAAGATCAATAGTCACATCCCATTTGGGCAAACCTTCACAGAATTGTCAGAATCGCGCCCTTTATCAGTCTTTATATCATGTCCGGATAATTAGTGATAAAAAACTTTCTCATAATCCGACTCTTTCTTCTTCTTGATTTCCTCGGTGACTCGGTGACTCCTCCTCCTCTTTCTTCTTCTTGATTTCCTCCTGACTCCTGACTCGGTGACTCCTCTGTCGTTTATTTATAACTGTTCAACCGGACATGATATTAAATACACTACAACAGTGAGTCTACCGATGATTGCTGTACAGTATTAACTGGAAAATTGGTCTCAACAGCATTGTTTTTTTGTTTAGGCATTAACCACTTACCAAACTTGGCATAAAGAGCAGGAATAACCAACAAAGTCAACGCTGTAGAAGTAAATAAACCACCCAAAACCACAATAGCCAACGGTTGCAAAATTTCATTTCCGGCGCCACTTGCGATCGCCAACGGTAACATTCCCAAAGCAGAAGTCAACGCAGTCATTAAGATAGCATTCACTCGTTCCAAAGAACCCTTGACAATTACATCTTTGAGAAACATTCCCTGAGCGAATTTATTGTTATAGTTATCCACCAACAATAAACCATTACGAACCGCCACCCCAAACAAAGTAATAAAACCGATCAGAGAAGCAACCGAAATCACACCCCCCGTCACTGCTATCGAAACAATACCACCAACCAACGCCAACGGTAAATTGAGCATAATGGCAATTGTCGCCGGGAGAGATTTCACCGAGAAGATCATCAAAATCCCAATGATAATCGCAGCCAAAATGCTATACACCAGTAAATTATTAGTTGCCCGTTGTTCCGATTCAAACTGTCCGCCATACAGAATAAAATAACTATTAGGCAGTTTTATTTTTTGTCGAATTTGAGCTTGAATATCACCAACAACACTCCCCAAATCCCGTTCAGCAACATTAGCAGAAACAACAATCAACCGGGAAACATCCTCGCGATTTACAACATTTGCTCCCATGCCATATTCAACCTCGGCAACGGTACTCAGTGGAATGATTTCTCCAGTGGGAGTAGAAATAGGAATAGCACGAATAGCATCTAAACTATTACGAGCATTTTCTGTTAACGAAACAGAAATATCGATCAGTTGCTGGTTTTCTGGAACTTGCGAAACCACCCGACCATTCAGAGCCGTTTCTACTATCTCTGATAATTGTTCCATACTCAACCCATAAATTGCTGCGGCTCGGCGATTGTATTTAATTTGCACCTGGCGGATGGGGAATTGCGGTTCAAGTTGCAAATCTACAACCCCAGAAATTGGTTTGATGACATCTCGAACCTGTTCGCCAATTGTACGCAGTTCCGCTAAATCTGGGCCAAAAATTTTCACAGCGATCGCACTTCTCACCCCCGATAAAACCTCATCCATGCGGTGAGAAATAAACCCGCCAATATTCGGAGCAACTCCCGGTAATTTTAAAAACGTTTCCCGCAGTTCCTTAACGCTTTCTTCGCGATTTTTGAGCGCAATATCGCTCAGTTCGACATCAACATGAGCCATATTCACTCCCGCCCCATCCGCATCGCCAGGAGTTCGCCCCGCCCGCACTTGCACCCATTCATAGAGAGGATTATCTTTGAGTAAATTCGATAACGTTATCCCCGCCCGGTTCGTCATATCTAGGGACACTCCCGGATACAATACCATTGAATTAACCAAAGATTTCTCTTGAAACTCCGGCAAAAATACCCGTCCGAGGGAAGGCACAATTGCACAAGTTGCAACCAACGCGGCCAACGCCATTGCTAAAATAATTTGAGGCGATCGCAACGACAGATTCAACAAAGGACGATACAACCGTTCCGCCCAACGGGAAATAAACGTACCTTCTTGCGGTAAAGTTTGGTTTGCTAATAAAATCGCACAAAGCGCAGGGGAAAGCGTCATCGCCACCAAAGTAGACGCGCAGATCGACAGCAAATAAGCCAACCCCATCGGCGCAAAAATCCGTCCTTCCACACCCGTTAAACTAAAAATCGGGGCGAAAACAACCACAATAATTACCGTCGAAAAAATCACCGCCAAACGCACTTCTACAGAGGTATCATAAACCACTTGAAAAGGATGTTTAGGATTGCCCTGAGCTTGATTAGTTCTCAGTCCGCGATAACAATTTTCCATGTCTACGATCGCATCATCCACGACTGACCCAATGGCAACCACTAAACCGCCCAAAGTCATCGTATTAATGCCCAAGCCCAAGGCTTTCATAAACATTAACCCAATCAATAAAGAAAGGGGAATGGCGCTCAGAGTAATAACGGCAGTCCGCCAATTCATCAAAAATAGCAACATAATCACCGAAACGATAATGATGCCTTGAATCAGAGAACCGCTAACATTGCCAATGGCAGAATCAATAAAATTAGACTGGCGAAAAGTGCGAACGATCTGCACATCAGTTGGAAAAGTTGGCTGCAACGATGCCATCACCGCTTCTACGGCTTTAGTCACAGTGGGCGTATCCACATCGGGTTGTTTGTTAATCATCAAGACAACCGCAGGCTGTCCATTAAAGCTGGCATCGCCCCGCTTCAGGGCTGCACCCGTTTGAACTTCCGCCACATCTTCCAGCAAAATGGGGATGCCGTTTTCTACCTTCACCACTGACTGCTGCAAGTCTTCTATCGAGTTCACCTGCCCAATACCGCGCACTAACAGTTCTTGGCCGCCACCAATCAGAAAACCGCCCGGAGCGTTAGAATTTGCGCCTCTGGCGGCATTGGTAACATCAGTTAGGGAAACCTCAAGCGATCGCAATTTCTCTGGATCAACCAACACCTGTTCTTGACGTTCATCGCCGCCATAAATCGTCACTTGAGAGACTCCCGGCACAGAAACAATTTGATTGCTGAGGGTCACTTCCACCAAGCGACGCAGATCCATCAGGGAAGTTTGCCCCTGTTCATTGACCGTGAAAGCATACTGTAAAATCGTACCGAGTGGGGATACCAAAGGCGAAATTTCCGGGGAATGTGCGCCCTCTGGTAGCTGGCTGGTGACTTGTTGGAGGCGTTCTGTAACAGCCTGCCGTGCTTTGTAGATATCAGCCTCTTGGTCAAAGACAACCTGCACCATTGACAGGCCCACCTTAGAAGACGATCGCACCGTCGTTACTCCCGGCAAGCCGTTCACCGCACTTTCAATGGGTACGGTAATTTGGGTTTCGACTTCCTCGGGAGCGAGTCCAGGTGCTTCAGTGTGAATATCAACTTGGGGCGGCGCAAATTCGGGAAATACATCTAGGGGCATTTGGGTAACGCTAAAAACCCCCCATAGCGTTACTAAAATTGCACAGACAACGATTAGCCAGCGTTGGGCAATTGAATTTTTGAGCGTTTGATTCAGGATTGAGTTTAGCATTGAAATCGTTGGAGAAAATTCAACGGACTAGGCAAACAGCTAGGGGCGGCTTGGTGCAAAAATCTCTGTTTTCCCAGAAACAATTGATATAAACCCGCCCCGGAGGTTACTGGTGGGAGGGGGGCGGGTTTACAGAGGTTATCTGTGGGAATCGATAATTTAAGTCCCAACCCGCCCCTACAAAAACTTTGAAAAAGCGGGTTTACAGAGGTTATCTGTGAAAATCGATAACTTAAGTCCCAACCCGCCCCTACAAAAACGGTTAAACTTTGTTCTTGCGGTTGCCCATAACAACAAATCCCCCAACTAATAGCGCTACTCCCCCAGCCAGGGCTGCTAAAATTCCCATTGGGAACCCGCCAGATTCTTGAGTTGTTTCACCCGTTTGTTGAGCGATCGCATCCGACTGAACCAGATTTCCCGTAGTATCGTGGCTATGAGGGATTCCTTGAGCATCGGCTTGAGCATGAGTAATATCGGTTTGGGGAGAAGATGTTGGGGCTGGACTAGCGGCTACATCGACGGTTTGGGTTTTGCGGGATTCGGCGTAGAGGGATAAGCTACCCTGAGTGACTAAATTTTCCCCAACAGACAATCCTTGAGTCACTTCAATCAGTTCACCTTGGGTTGCACCAGTCGTAACCGGAACAGGTTCATAGAAATTTTCATACTGCACAAACACAAGCTGTTTACCATCGGAATCAACTAATGCAGTTGTCGGAACCATCACCCCGTTTCCATCTGCTGTAGCTTGTTCGATGGGGGTGACAACAATCCCTAACATTGAATCGGTTTCGGGATTAACCTGAACTCGTTCTATCCCGCCTTCGGCTTGAAATTCATCGCCATGTCCCACATGAGCAAACACAAGGTTAGGTGTAGCGATCGCTAAACTCACAACCAAAATAGAACTAATCATTGAAAAGGGCTTCATACTATCTCCTCACAAAAATGCAGATTTAACCAAAATTATCCATAGTGTGCCAAAGAGCAGATGAAATTCAGGTGAAATCCCAGCGAGTTCGATAAAATCAAATTCGTGATTGTTTTTTTGGAACAATGCGAATTCTGTTAGTTGAAGATGAAACCGATTTGGGATTAGCCATTAAACAAGTCTTAGTGAGTGAAAAATATATCGTCGATTGGGTTACTGATGGTACTCAAGCCTGGAACTATCTGGAAAGTCAGTGGACAGACTATACAGTAGCGATCTTTGACTGGCTGCTTCCTGGCTTGTCTGGGTTGGAGTTGTGTCAACGTTTGAGAGTGCATCAAAATCCCTTACCTGTGCTGATGCTAACTGCTTTGGGACAATCGGAAAATCGGGTGAGGGGGCTAGATGCGGGCGCAGATGATTACCTGGTTAAACCGTTTGTGATGGAAGAATTGTTAGCGCGGTTGCGGGCGCTTCAGAGGCGATCGCCTCAAATTCAATCTCCTTCCCTCACCATTGGGAGATTCACTCTAGATTATGCCAATAATTCACTGTGTATTGGGTTAGAAGAACCCTATCAAACAATTCCTTTAACGGTTAAGGAATTTCAAATTATGGCTTATTTAATGCAAAACCGCGATCGGATTATCTCAGGGAGTAAAATTCGCTATCAACTTTGGGATCTCAATGAAGAACCCGTGAGCAATGTTGTAGCCGCACAAATGCGATTATTGAGACGTAAATTCGCTAACTATGGCTGTGATTGTCCCATCGAAACGATTCCCGGTCAAGGCTATCGATTTAATACATCATTGATCGAATTATAGCACTTATCATACTGCTGAGGTACAGGACTTTATGCTTTTGCCTTTTGCCTTTTGCCTCTTGCCTTTTGCCTCTTGCCTATTATGAATACTCACAAACTCTTTCGCCGTAGTCGGACTCGATTAGCACTTTGGTACGCAGTTGTGATGGGAGTGATTTTGAGCCTATTTGGGTTAGGAATGTATCGAGCGCTCATTCAGTCTAACTGGGATGCTTTGGAACGGGAAATCGAGTCAATTGCCGGAACGCTCCATGATAGTTTAGAACCCATGTTACCTGCTTCTGGAGATCCGGTCGTTATTTTGCAGCAAATTTTTCCAGAATTATGTCTAGCTGGGCAACTTTGTAACGTCAGCCCGACTCTAATTGAGCGACATACAATCGGCATTAGCGATCGCAATACCTATTATATACGATTGTTTGATTATCGAGGAAAACTCCTAGCCTTTTCACCCAATCAACCGTCTGAACTTTCTAACACTTTAAATCCTAGTTCTTGGCAAACGATTAATGCTGTCGATGGCACAGGTTATCGTCAATTTACCACGATTCTACACAGTGCTGATGCTCATGTTTCAGAGCAGAATAATACTTCCTGGGGTTATCTACAAATTGGGCGCACTTTAGCCTCTTTTGACGCTGAAACAAGACGAATTCAATGGATTTTGTTGATTGGGTTTCCGATGGCTTTAGGCTGGGTTGCGGCTTCTAGCTGGTGGCTTTCAGGGTTAGCCATGCAACCGATTTATCAGTCTTATCAACAGCAGCAACAATTTACTGCTAATGCAGCCCATGAATTGCGATCGCCTCTTGCGAGTCTCTTAGCAACAGTAGAAGCCCTCTTACGAGTTCCCCCTTCTGATCTGCAAAATATTAATATGATGTTAGATACAATTGAACGGCAAGGACGACGTTTGAGCCACTTAATTTCCGATCTATTATTACTTAGCACTCTCGAACAAAATACATCTTCAAAACCGTTTCAAGTTTGTTGTCTCAATGACCTAATTAGTGATTTATCCGAGGAGTTTTTAGAATTGGCTGTTGCCTCAAATATTGAACTTTATAGCACTGTTCCTGAGCATCTAATTTATGTTCTCGGAAACGAACAACAACTTTATCGATTAGTCTCTAACTTGATTGCGAATGCGATTAACTATACACCATCAGGAGGATGCGTCAGTATTGATTTAAAACAGTGTGATTCCACAGCAATTGTCACCGTAAAAGATACAGGAATTGGAATTCCACCTGCTGAACAATCTCGGATTTTTGAACGCTTTTATCGGGTTAATAGCGATCGTTCGCGTCAAACGGGCGGAACCGGATTAGGATTAGCCATTGCACAAGCAATTACCCAAGTTCACAAGGGTCAGTTAAGCGTTGAAAGTCTACTGGGCAAGGGGAGTGTTTTTACATTACAGTTAGCTGTTCCTTCTTTTCAAGCATTTTATAGAGAGAGAAAACAAAATTGAATTGACTCTTTTATTGTCAGCTTCCTAACAAGAGTATTAAACAATTCACAAAATTAATTTGAGTTTTAAAAGGAAAGGAGTAAATTGTTTGTCAATAGCAAAAATTCTGACAGAACCCACTCCGACGGTTTGATTGTCTGTTTAAAAAATAGACAACAGCAAACTCACAAGTAACAACCCCAACACCACAAACCAAATTCCATGATTTTTCACCCAATATTTGATCGCTTCCAAACCTTGAGGAGAAGATTTAACAGGCGAGGGCGGTACAATCGGTTGAGAACGATCATGATACAGCGTGCATTCCTTGGCATAGGGACGTTGAGGAAAATTGCAGGTATCATCTTCATGGTAAAGACAACTGCTACACAGGTAAGTATCTTCTGTAGCTCGATGCAGGGGGATACCCGGATGACCAAACGCCTTAAGCTGAAATTTGCAATGGGGACAAGCGATCGCCTGAGAATCAACGGGTTGATGACAACGAGGACATTCTGGCATTGTAAATTTTAGATGATGTGTTGGAGAATATCAAGGCGAAAGATCGCACAATAAAATGTAAGCCAGGACCAATTAAATTTGGCGTCTAATTCACCATTTTAGCCAAACACCAATCAAAACGATGGACAATAACAACAACTTACTGAAACAACTGCTAATGCTGGGAATTGGGACAACCTCCCTGGTTGCGGAAAAATTACAGGAAGTCACCGATCAATGGGTCAAAGATGGTACTCTCAACTCTGACCAAGCTAAAATCTTTATGGATGACATGATGCAGCGACTCAAACTCGAACAAGGAAACTTTGAGGAACTGCTTCAGCGACAAATGCGGAACGTGATGCAAGATGTTGGGGTTCCCCGTCAGTCTGAACTTGATGAGTTAAGGGGACGACTAGATCGTTTAGAACGTCAAATTCGGGATTTGGAAAATCGTCTTTGGCGTTAGGTACCCTCAAGCTGTAAAGTAAAAGTCTGGGTTTGTATCTAACGCAGACTGAGGAGAGTTAACCGTCAGCACCCCGCTCTAAAGACACGGGGCATCATGCTTCTCTTTTTAGGTAGCTGACCAGCCTAAGTCCCTTGAGGACTACGTTATCGGTGAGAGTTAACGTTCCTACCCTGAGATGCTTGCCAGTCGCCGGCTCATGAACCACAGCATTAAACAGTCCTACGAGGGGTAAGACAGTGTGTTGTGGAAAGTACCGACCGATAACATTGGCGAGGCAAACATTACCCCAGAAATGGGTGTTGGGGGCAACCATACCCCCATTAATTTTTTATACAGGCGGTTTTAACCGCTCGTGTCGTTTTTCCTCCCCGGTCTTTAGACACGGGGCTTCCAAACTCCCGGAGGTTTCTCGTGAGAGAAATACTAATTAGCCTGGGTATTGCTGTTGTTTGTGCTTTAACTTTGCTTGTTGCTCAAATTACGACGACAGGAAAAGAAGCAACTGCATCAAATATCCCCACGACTCAACAGACTTCGACTCAGAAGGTTACAACGTCCAGTAACCCTCTGTTAACCCAAAGCATTGCTTCTACAGCCAATGTGATTCTAGCTCAAAATATGGATAGCGAAAAAAATATGGTGACAACTGACTCCGGTTTGCAGTACGAAGACTTGAAGGTGGGAGACGGTGCATCTCCTCAAAAGGGTCAAACAGTTGTAGTTCATTACACTGGAACTTTAGAAGATGGCACAAAGTTTGACAGTTCCCGCGATCGCGGTCAGCCGTTTTCGTTTAAAATTGGTGTCGGTCAAGTCATCAAAGGTTGGGATGAAGGCGTCGGTTCGATGAACGTAGGTGGACAACGTAAACTGATCATTCCCTCTGATTTGGGTTATGGTTCACGCGGCGCGGGTGGTGTGATTCCTCCGGATGCTACCTTGATTTTTGATGTGGAATTGTTGGATATTAAATAATCGCTTTTCTGCTTCTAGGAATTAGCAGATAGGGGGTGAGGGAGATGATAGATAACTTGTTCACGGTCTCCCCCATCTCCCCATCTGCTGCATATTAAAAGGTCGTATTTTAACACCTTAATCCCTGATATTGAGCTGATTGGCTGCAATTTAACCTGTAGTGGTTCGCGGGTGTTTTTACAATGAAAGAGAAGGTTTACTAAGTTTGGCAGAGGCAGTTGTCAGCGAAGCAGGCTTCCTGCGCCATAAGCCTATGCCTATCTTAAATGTCAAAAGAGGACTCCCGTTAGAGCCTTCGGCTTAACGGCGAGATGAATTTTGACCAACAAAGAAAACTGAGCGAAGCGAATCCTACATGGCTTGGCATACTTGTGTAGAACAGGCTAATATTGAGATGGGTTTCGCCAAGAAAAGCAATGCTGTCCTTAACTTACGAATTTAAGCTGATTCCGGATCAACGCCAAATCGAGGTAATCGAAAATACTTTGAATGTTTGTCGTTCGGTCTGGAATTTTGCTTTAAGGGAAAGAAAGGACTGGATTAATTCTCGCAAATCCCCAGTCAACTCTTGCTCACTGGAAAAGGAATACATTATTCCGGCAGATACCCCTTATCCTGGTTATCACAGTCAAGCGAAAGCTTTGACAGAAGCCAAGAAAAAGGATGAAAGGTTGTCCTGCGTTAACGCCCAAGTGCTACAGCAAGTGTTGAGGTCGTTGGACAGGGCTTTTGTCGATATGCAGTCAAAGAAGAAAGGGTTTCCTCGCTTCAAGAATAAATATCGACTGCGCTCTTTTGTTTACCCTCAAATGCTCAAGGATTGTGTTCAGGGCAATCAGATCAAACTCCCTCAATTGGGGTGGATTAAATTTAGAAAGTCCAGGGATATTCCCGAAGGTTTCGAGGTTAAACAGGCGAGGATTGTGCGACGGGCATCAGGTTACTTCGTGATGCTTTCTCTACAATTGGATGTCAGTGTCCCTGATGTTCCATTCCACGGGCATCCCTTGGGCATTGACTTGGGGTTAGATAAATTTTTAGCAACCTCCGATGGGGAGCTTGTTGCAAGACCTCGATTCTTGAACCAACTACACCGTGAGCTGAAATTGCTACAACGTAGATTAAGGAACAAGCAAAAAGGGTCTAACAATCGTCACAAGCTCAACCAACGGATTGCTAGGTTACACCAACGCATTTCTGATACTAGAAAAGACTGGCATTTTCAATTGGCTCACCATCTTTGCGACCAAGCCGAAGCCATCTTCATTGAAGACATAAACTTCATCACTTGGGCAAAAGGAATGTTGGGCAAACATACCTTAGATGCTAGTTTTGGACAGTTTGTCACCATCCTTAATTGGGTGGCATGGAAGCGGGATGTTTTTGTCGCCAAGGTGGACAAGAATTATACTTCTCAAATCTGTCCTAACTGCGGGTTCCACACGGGCAAAAAGTTACTCTCCGAAAGAGAACATAATTGTCCTGAATGTGGATATAAAACCAATAGGGATGTGGCTGCCGCACAGGTGATCAGAAATCGTGGTATTGAATATGCGCTAGGGC
>NZ_LATL02000261.1 GCF_000972705.2 Limnoraphis robusta CS-951
CCATTAATATTTTGATGAAAGCATTGCAAGGGTTAGCACAACTACCGAGGGGCACTCGGAAAGTAACGCCTGGGGATGAGATGATCCACTGCTTAGAGGGAGAAATCCCAAAAAGTAAGGTTGCTCGTAGAGCCAGGAAACCCCGTCAGTGATGATGGGAATCCGCCTCCATAATCTTTTGATTTGGAGGTGGAGGATGTCAATGCTGTTAAGAGGTTCAGACTCGTCCTAGCGAGACCCAACTTGACCCGCCATACTCTTAAACATATTCATGCTTGGACCCGGACGACGACGGGTGCAGGTCGATTTAGGCATTAAATAGTCGGGGGCAAAGGTCATTCCCGCAGGTGTAGGTTCAATACCGTTATTGAAAGAAGGCAGTTCTTTCGGCTTCACGGATATCGCCTCAATTGTCGCCTTAGCCTCCTCTTTAGCTTCTTGAGATGCAGGCTTTGCTTTCGCTTTAACAGTGGTCTTCTTGCTGCTCTTTTCTGCTTTTTTGGGTTGTTCTTCTTTCGCTTGAACTTCTACGGGAGCAGGTTGAGATTGTTGAGGAGCGGATGGGGTTTGAGCTGAGTCAGTTCCTTTTCCTTCCTCAAGCTCTAAAAAATAATCAGACTTCTTACCAAAGCCAAAAACTTTTCCTATCATTTTATTTCCTCTATTTTTTAAGAAATATTATGCTGCTAGATTAGAGGAAAACCGCAAGAACTGTCTACATTTATTAACATAAATTTACATTTAACGTAAAAAATAATACAATCTTCGAGAAGATAAGTAAAAATACTGAGTGAATTGTTGCAATTCTTGATGTGATTTTCAGAATTTGGTGATCCGTCACTTGATTAACTGTACTATTCCCTCTCGAACACCTGTTAACAGTAGTTTATCTTGTGAAAAAAGTTCATTTGTTGCCTTCCCATGAACAGTACCAGTAACCGCAATCCCGTTATCCTGATTCACGGTATATTTGACACTACGGCGATCTTTCGGAAAATGTCAGCCTATCTCACCCAACAAGGATGGGAGGTTCACAGCTTTAACCTTACCCCGAATTATGGGTTTTTAGGGCTAGACCGACTCGCCGCACAAATTACGGACTATGTAGACCGAACCTTTTCACCGGATCAGCCTGTAGACTTAGTAGGTTTTAGTATGGGAGGTTTAGTCAGTCGCTACTACGTCCAACGCTTAGGGGGTATCAAGCGGGTACAACGCCTGATTACCATTTCTTCTCCCCATAATGGCACTTTAACCGCATACTTTTATGTAACTCCCGGTACTTTACAAATGCGCCCTAAGTGTCAATTTGTAGAAGATTTAAACCAAGATATCGCCATCCTGGATCAGATTAACTTTACTTCGATTTGGACTCCCTTAGATGCGATGATTGTACCTGCGAGTAGCTCTCATTTGCCTGCGGGTCAAGAGGTTATACTCAATGTATTGTTTCATGCTTGGATGGTACAAGATCCTCAATGTCTTCGTATTGTTGCTGAAGCTTTATCTGCTCCCCTGAAAACATCTTCACCAATAACAGTCACTCAATACCAGTCACCAATGTAGGGGCGGGTTCTGTGCAAATCTATGTCACTCACAAATAACCTAGATAAACCCGCCCTTTCAGTCACCCGTCAAAAAAACTGTAAACTGAAAAGGCTGATAACTAATTAAAGTTTAACTGCAAATTTAAGATGCAAAATTTTAACCTAAACGGGAATGATTTATTGTTCGCAGCGAATCCTTGGGTGATCGCGATCGCCTTAAATACAATTTTACTCAGTCTAGTTGCGATCGCCCCGAAAAAATTATTGACAGGAGCGGGAATTATTCATGCGTGGATATTAGGGGTATTAATTTGGGGTTGTTTAGGTTGGCAAGGCTATCTCGTCGTCGGATTTTACTTTATTGTCGGTTCGGGAGTAACTCGCATCGGGATGGCCGAAAAAGAAGCCGCCGGAATTGCCGAAAAACGGAGTGGCGCCCGTGGGCCTGAAAATGTTTGGGGTTCAGCTTTAACTGCGGCGTTGTGTGCGATCGCAATTGTGATCATTCGGCTTTTGTCTTTAGAAGCTAGCACAATGGATCAGTTTGTTTCTTTGTTGCTCTTGGGTTATGTAGCCAGTTTTAGCACCAAGCTTTCCGATACCTGTGCCAGTGAAGTGGGAAAAGCCTATGGTCAGCGAACATTTTTGATTACGACTTTACAGCCTGTTGCCAAAGGGACGGAAGGAGCGGTTAGTTTAGAGGGGACGGTTGCAGGTATTGTTGCTTCGGTTGTTATTGCTTTAGTGGGTTGGGGAGCGGGTTTAATTGACGCGATGGGTGTTGTTTGGTGTGTAATCGCAGCTTTGATCGCAACGAATCTTGAAAGCGTGATTGGGGCAACTTTACAAGCTCAGATCAAATGGTTAACCAATGAGGTGGTAAACTTTATTAATACATTAATCGGAGCCATTGTGGCAATAGCACTTGCTCTGATTTGGAATTATAGCCAAGCTTTGCCGACTTAGAACCTTTGTTGAGACGGAGAACTTCGGGTTAGGATAGACTAGCTCGCTTATTTCGTGCAGTTGTTTTTTGTTGAAGAAGTGATTTATTATGGCTCAACCTTTTTTAGTGGTTAATGATGAACCCATTACATTGGGACAGTCTTTAAGGTATTTGCAATCCTCGGGTAAGTTGCAATCTTTTATCGGGGAAATGCTGCGCCAGTATATTCTTGACAAGGAGTTAGCGTCCCTAGAAAATCAAAATATTAATTCATCGGCGGTTGAACAAGCGGTGATTAATTTCCGATTGGAACGCAATCTCAGTGATCCCCAAGCGTTTCAGCAGTGGCTCGATAGCAATCAAATGAGTTATGACTCCTTTCATCAACAAGTTGAAATGGGATTTAAACGAGAAACTCTGAAGCTATCTATTGTTCAATCTCAATTAGAAGCATTTTTTGAAGAACGCAAGCCTTTTTTAGATACGGTGATTCTCTCACGAATTGTCGTTGCGGATTACGAACTTGCAGAAACGTTACACCGTCGCATTCTGGAAGAAGAAGCTCGTTTTGAGCAACTGGCGCGGGAATATTCACTGACACCGGAACGCAGTGTTAATGGGATGATGGGAGCGGTTAGTTTAGCGACTTTACCCGACAGTCTCAAAGCTGTAATCCCTGGCACTGCACCGGGACAAGTTGTTGGCCCTGTGGAGATTGAAGGACGCTGGTGTTTGTTTCGAGTTGAGCAATTAATTGAAGCTTCTTTTGATGATCCAAAATTGAAACAAAGACTGCAAAACGAGTTGTTTGAAAAGTGGATTAATGAGAAGCTGAAAACTTTGACGGTTAAGCTGCAAATTAACGATTAAACATAAAGGTGAGTGCTAATTGCTAATTGCTAACGGTCAATCGGAAATTAGCGATTAGCGATTAGCATAAAAATTACAATTTATTCATCTTCTTTCGGGCCGAAAACAAACTGTAAAACCATCGGTTCTCCACCCGTTTGATGATAGCGATCGGCCCATTGTCTGAGGATTTCATCTAACTCTTCTAAAGCTCGATCAATGCGATCGCTCGGAATATCAAGTTCCTCTAATGCACGCATGACTTTGGGTTGACGTTCAGCCCAGTCTCTCATTGGGCGGAAGTATCGAGCCGTATCTTCGACCATGACATAGGTGCGTTCTTCTTGATCTTCGGGAGAATAAGACCCACGGGAGAGAGCGTAGAAAGGCATTCCCCAAGGAGAATCAATTTTAGTCACAGTACCCGAATAAATCAGACGACGCTTGATGTGTTCGGCTAAAGCTTCACTTAAAGCCATTCGCCGACTGGGATCTAAATCTTCTTGAGATCGTCTATGAAGAAACTCAATTAACTCCATAAATTGAAAGGAATTAATCAGTTGAGCATCGGGTAAAAGTTTAGGGAGTTTGCTTTCGATAACGCGCTTTTCTTCTGGAGTCAGACCATTACCAGGAATACGAGGTTTTCCCGGTTGCCAGGGATATTGTTCTAACCAAACAAAGGGAAACTGGATTAGGTAGCGAGGCTCTTGAGACCCCAACATTTTCAACAGTTTTCCTTCGGTCACAGCTTGTCGAACTTCTTCAACAATCACTTTGACCCGTTTGGGTTCAATATGGTGCAGGTGTCCTGTCATCCGCAGGTTTTGATCCTGCTCCATATAGGTCATGTAAATCGCACATTTAGCGGCAGTAGCGGCTGCATCTAGAAAAGCCCCATGCCGATGCCCACTGGTTCGCATGGCACTAAAAGCCAAATATAACATGATCTGATCCATCGAGCTGGGGCTAAGAGTTTTGATCAGATCGGTATCTTTTCTCATGATTTTCCTTGAAATAGCCTAACTTGGAGGCATGGTATCATCCTCCGTTAACGAGCGCTTAGGGTTGAACTTGCTCAATCTTAACCTAAGCCAAGTCACCTAATCACATCGCCCATACCAATCCTTGCCCCTGATGTTGATGAGGCATGAGTGTGATCGTGAAGTTTTCATCCGAATCACGTACCATAGCACCCTCTGTTCTCAGTCAGTCTGCACTGCTGTGGGTATATTATATAGCAGAAATCAGGAGACAGGAGACAGGAGACAGAATTGAAACCTTTATCATAAAAGGATTTGACAGAAAAACAGTGTCCTAATCAACTCTTTCTCTGCTATAGCCTTAAAAATGAATAAATTTAGATGATTAGTTTACAGAATCTCGACAAAATACAAGACTGCTAACATCCAAACAGAAAAGGGGATTGGATGAATAGCAGTCTGATGAGTTACCTGAAGTTTATGATTGCTCAAGACGACATCCTGTGATGTTTTGAGTGAAGTTGTGAAAACAAGACTTGAGATGTCAAGATATAATCTCAATCCAAAGTTCACCTGTCCTGAGCATCTTTACGGCCACTACCGCGACGCAGAAAGATAGAATTGTCTTCGGAGTTGGTGATTAGACTGTCTGCAAAACGCGGTCCATTCCCTTGATCGGGTCGAGAAGGTGGGTTATTCATCACGTTTGCTGACATCATATATTTGTGGTTTGCTAATTCTAATAAGTCCATTGATTGAGGATTTGTGGCTTGAGCTTGACCAGCGATACCAACGAATAAAAGGCTAGTTAGGGTTAAAACTGTTGTGACTTTCATTGGGATTAGCTCGTAATTAATCTATCCATTTCCTGATACGAACCTAAGCTGACTAGATCAGGATAAGATTGAAATTTTTTTAAATAAAATTTTCTGACGTTACAATAGAAGTGGGTCTTTCAGTATTTTTACGGAAACGCAACCTAAAACTCAGGCAATTTTCAGAAATTGACACAGACTTAAAGCCGTAATCTCTAAAAACACATCACAGTCTAGTCTGAGTCAGATTTTGATCTGTCACACTCAGGCTTGCTTTTGTTTAGAGAGTGCGGGATGTTGAAACTGACAACGATCACCGAACAATCATCATTACTCGAAACCAATTGAGAATTATTCTATTGTTATTGAGGGTCTAAACGTAGAGGATGACCCGAAAATATAGACCTTAAATTAAATCAGAAATGCTAGATTGGGATTTCTTCAATTCTTCACCCTCAACCTGTAATTTAATCCTCAAAACTTCACTCAAGTTCTGAGCGGTTGGAATGATCCATTGAGACTGATCAATGGCTGATACCATTAACCAGTGACCGGCTTGATTGAGTCGTCCTTTGAGGGAAATTTGAGAACCGTCTAAATACTGTTTTAACTGCTGATCAATCTCTGGATAGAGCGTTACTAACGTCCAGGTTTGATGTTCAAGTTCAGGGGGAAAAGTCAAGGTCAAGGTATAATCTTGTTCTTGACGATGATGCAAAATACCCGAAAAATGATTCTCCAATTCTTGGGTTTCAGCCTTCAATAAATTGGGATTAACTTCGGGATAAAAATTGACCTGATTTGACGCTTTGATTGTTGGGTTTGTTGGATCAAAATCTGAGATCGGCAAATTTGATAATGTTGAAACAGAATCTAAATGACAATACCCACTCGCTGGATAGGCTTCGGGATGTTGGAGATAATAACACTGCTGATCTAACCAATTGGGATGATTCGGCGGTAAATTAAATAGGGGAATGATTGCCGCAGGTGCAACCGGATCATGCAATAATTCTTGTTGTAACTGACGTGAAGGTAATTCTCTCGGCTGACAATGGTATTCTACACACAAAGCTGCCGCCATTCCAGCCGCTTGTCCAATTCCTAACACGACAGGTTGCAAACGAGTCGCACCATTGGCAATATGAGACACAGAGATATTTTTTTCACAAACCAATAAACCGTCTGTTTCCTGGGGAATTAACGCCCGATAGGGAATCGTAAACGGTGTACCTGTCCAACGTCCGCCCCATCGTAAATACTTCTGTTTGACAGGCAATATTCCCTGAGTGTAATGATGATCATTGGGATAATTTCCAATGGCGATCGCATCACATTCACCTGTTGTATAATTGATAGGGAGAGTCGCAACATTTCCTCCCGGCATCGGCAAAATATCCTGTTCGCGAATTGTTGTCAGTCCTTGCAAGCGTCGGCTTTCTCGATAATATAAATGTAGGGCGAAGGATGTGTCTAGAAGATTAATAGGATTAGTCGGTTGCTGAGGCGGAAAAGTTCCCACTGCTAAACCATAACGGCGTCCGAGTTCCATCTGAATAAAGCGGACAAAACTCTGAGTATGCCATCGGCTTTCTTGAAAAAATTGTTGCTGTTGGGCGGGAGATTGAATTAACCGATCTAAATTTTCTCCGTAGTCATTTCCCCGACAAGGCCAATTAATCATCATCAACCCGCCCGGAAGCCGACCATAATTGAGGAATTGTTCAGGCGTGTAACCCTCCCAAGCCCCAACAAATTGATTAGGATTATCGACTTGAGGGGCGGGAATTTCTGGAGAAACGGCATTTTCCCCAAAATCTTGCAGAATTGCCACCCAAGTCGGGGCTTGTACGGGAGAAGATTTTGTTAGAGAATTAGCAACAATAGGCGCACTCGGTTCTTCCCATTCGGTTTGCAACTCCCAACCCCAACGATAGGGAACTGACCCTAGAGCCAATAAATCCCCGAGTTCGGTAGCATCTACAGTAATTTCAGCATAAACAGTAAACTCGGAGAACCGCACTCCTGTAATTTTATGGTTGTGTTTGAGGACTTCTAGGGGTTTGTAGCCGGAAATCCACTGTAACTTGGGTTCTTGGAGTACCCAGTCGGCAAAGATGTCCGCTCCCACACGGGGATCAAAGGTAAAAAAACTCACCCAACCCCAATCTAATCCTTCGGGGTGTCGGCGTTGTAATTCTTGTAAAAAAGCGCCCCACAACCCGGTTTGAAAAGCGATTAATTCGTTGCCATCCGGTGCGGATACGCCTGCTGAGGTCAGCATTCCTCCCAACTCGGTGAATTCACTGACTAAAATAGTATTGGCGCCTCGACGGGCAGCTTGCAGCGCAGCAGCAACACCGCCTGTTCCCCCACCAACGACTAAGACATCAGCATTGAGTTGGTCGATCATGGTTGTTTCTGGGGTTGGGGCGACGACAACAAATTAGCTTACCATTATTAGCCGATTGTGGCTTTTTGGCAATCGGTTTGAGAGAGCTTATATTGGAACTCGGGGTGGCAATGTTTTGAGGTGAGCAGTCGAAAATTAATCGAGATGAAAACTTTGAGCGATTATCAACATCTTTTTCAGAAAACAACAATTGCTTCCATAACGCTTTTGGGATTTTCTCTGCCCTTGTTTGTGGGCGTTGAAAGCGCAAAGGGTCAGTTTCTTCCTCCTCCACCTGTTGCGGTTCCCACGCCAACGGTTAATCCTGCACCTGCACCCATTTCTGAGGGGTATATTCTTGGTGTAGGCGATCGCGTCCAAATTGATATTTTTAATGTTCCTGAGTATAGCGGCCCGAATGGTCAACATCAGGTTTCCATTGATGGTGCGCTGAATTTGCCTTTGGTGGGGACGGTGCCTGTACAGGGGTTAACAACCGAACAAGCGACAGAAGCGATTAAACAGCGTTATGCGGAATATTTACAACGGCCCTTGATTTCACTGACTTTGCTTTCGGCGCGTCCGATGCAAATTGCGATCGCGGGAGAAGTTCAGAGTCCCGGTGCTTATACCTTCTCTGGGATAGCAGGCGGTAACGCTATGCCCGGTAGTGTAACACCTAGTTCTGGCGGTTTGCAACTGCCTCGTGTGACGCAACTGTTGCAAATGGCGGGAGGAGTGACGGCGTTGGCTGATATTCGTCAAGTGAAAATCCGTCGTAAACAGCCTGGTTCTACTGTAGAGCAAATTCTGAGTGTGGATTTGTGGGAACTGCTACAAACGGGAGATTTGCGTCAGGATATTAGTTTGCGAGATGGAGACACGGTTTATATTCCTACTGTAACTGATCTTGATCGCGTGGAAGCCCGTCAAGTGGCGGTGGCGAATTTTGCCAGTTCGACGTCTCAACCGATTAGTGTAGCAGTCGTGGGAGAGGTGAACCGTCCAGGAAGCCATACGTTAGCGGCGTCGCAGACTACACCCGGCGGATTTGATCCTGAAAATCCTCAACAACCGACGGCTTCTCCCAGTGTGGAAGGGATGGGAGTATTTACGGTGACGAGGGCGATTAAAACCGCAGGCGGAATTACAGGGATGGCGGATATTCGCAATATAGAAGTTCGTCGTCTCAGTCGCACGGGGACTGAACAAGTGATTTCTGTGGATTTGTGGTCGCTGTTGCAAGAAGGGGATTTGACTCAGGATATTGTACTCCAGCAAGGGGATACCATTGTTGTTCCCACAGCTAGCGCCTCGAATTTTAATCAGTCGGATAATGTGGCAATGGCGAGTTTTTCTCCAGATGCCGTTAAAATCAGTGTCGTTGGAGAGGTAATGAGGCCAGGGCCGATTCAAGTGCCTCCGAATACTTCTCTTAATCAAGCGCTGGCAGCAGCCGGGGGATTTAACCAGTCTAGAGCCAATACAAAGAGCGTAGAATTAATTCGGGTTAATGCGAATGGAACGGTGGTTCGACAAACGATTGCCGTTGATATGTCTCAGGAGGTGAATGAGCAGAATAACCCGATTTTGCGCCATAATGATGTTATTGTCATTGGACGTTCTGGCAGTGCGGCTTTTCAAGATGGGGTTGGAGGAGTATTAGGGAAGTTAGGCCCCGTTAATGGAATTTTTGGCGTACTGAGATTTGTGGGAATTTTAGATTAAAAATTGGTAAATTTTCGGGTGTGAGGAGCTAACTTAACCCGATTCTAGACTGTTAATTGCAGGGGCTGAGTTTTGATTGATTATCCTGAGAAATCAAGCAAAATATTCAGGGTAAACTTTTAATTCTAAACACTTGAAGCTGTCTCCTTCTCAGGATATGATTGAGATAAAGCTTTAAACTTTCAGTGACTAGAATCAGCTTGGATTGCTATCTTTATCGTTTTCAGTTCGGTTGGTCATCTATTGGGAACAACCTCGATCAAAACGCTTAATCAACAACGGCTTATACTACAATGAACACCGGAAAAAATATTCAAGTCTCAGTCTTTCATCCCCAGAACACAAACCAGAATTTTGCAACAGCCTATCCTCTAGAAAGAGGTTCGTTTGTTTACCATTCTGATATTTATTCTCAACCCCATTCTCGGGGGGAAAATCAATTCTGGAAAGGGATTTGGCGTCGGGCGATTTTAATCTTAGGAATTACTGCGGCTACGACATCCGGGACTTACCTGTGGACGAACCATCAAACCCCAGAGTATCGCGGTTCATTTCAACTGTTTATTCCTGAGAATTCATCCCCAGAAATGGGAGAAACTCTTTTAGAACAACCGCAACCGGAACTCAGTTATGCGTCTCAAGTTAAACTGCTACAAAGTCCCAAATTAATGTCGGGAATTATTGAGACGATTAAAACTCGATATCCTGAAATGAGTTACAGTTCGTTATTCAATAAAAAAACAGGTCAAACTGCCTTTGAATCCGATAAATTATCGATTAATCCCATTCCAGATACTCGTATTTTAGAGGTGAGTTATCGGGATACAGAACCGCAGAAAGTGCAGTTTATTCTCGAAAATATTGCGAAAAGCTATATTGATTCTAGTCGTGAAAAAGAACGTTTCGACCCGAACCGTGAGAAATTGAAATTAATTGATGCTCAACTTAATCCTTTGCAATCTAGGGTTGAAACGATTAAAAAAGAACTGTTGAATCTACAGCAGAAACATACCTTTATTACACCAGAAATAAAAACCCAACAACTCACCGAACAAATTAGTCAAATTGAAGCGGAAAAACTGGAAACACAAGCGCAACTTGAGCAGCAAAGAGCAGGTTATTTAATGTTGCAACAACAGCTCGGACTGCAACCCGAACAGGCAATGTTAGCCTCAGCTTTAACGCAATCTCCGCGTTATCAAGCGTTACTCCAAAAGTTGCTGGAACTCGAAACCAATATTGCCATAGAATCGGCTCGGTTTACCAGTAAAGCCCCACAAATTCAAGCCTTACTCGACCAACGCGAACAAATTTTACCCTTATTGAGTCAAGAAGCTGAACGGGTTCTCGGACAGGATTTGGCGAATATTGACCCGAAAATTTTATCCTTTCAAGACTCGATTCGTATAGGATTAATTCAGCAATTAGTGACAACGGCGAACCAAATTTCCATGTTGGAAATTCGCACCCAAGTTTTAGAGAAAGCCGCTCAACAGTTTAATCAATCGGCTGAAGGTTTTCCGGCTGTCATGCGACGTTATAGCGATTTAGAACAAGAATTAGAAGTTGCAACCAGTCGTTTAAATGATTTATCCCTTAAACGTCAAGAACTTCAGTTAGTCGTCACTCCCCCGCCACCGCCTGCTTGGGAACTGATTGCCGAACCCAATATTCCTCGCAACCAACAGGGTGAACTGATTAGCGTTTTTCCGATTATGCCCTTAAATTTAGCGCTCGGTGGACTAGCGGGGTTAGCGTTGGGAATTGCAGCCGCACAGTTGCTTGAACGTTTAGATAATGTTTTCCACAATACCAACGAAGTCACCAACCGAGTACCGCTACCGTTGTTGGGTGTCATTCCCGCCAGTGATGAAGCGTTGATGCTTCCGGCGGCTACTCTGCCTCGGATAGCGGTTTCTCCTCAACGAACCTATGAACCCAGTTGTACGCCGTTTCAAGAGGCGTTTCGTTCCCTGAGTGCGAATATTCGCCTGTTAAACCCCGAAAGTCCAGTTCGTTCCTGTGTGATTAGTTCCGCAACCCCTGCTGATGGGAAGTCAACCGTTGCGATGAACCTGGCAATGGGGGCGGCAGCGATGGGACAACGGGTGTTGTTAGTCGATGCTGATTTGCGTCAACCCAAAATTCACCGGATGTTACAACTGTCTAATGAACGGGGTTTGAGTGATGTGCTGATTCAAAATCTAGAGGTTCAGGAGGTGGTACAGAAAACCCTCGGCGATGAAAATTTGTATGTGTTAACGGCGGGTCAACCGATTTCAGACCCCACACGCTTGTTATCTTCGACGGTGATGCAGGCGTTAATGCGTCAGTTAGCCCAGGTGTTTGATTTAGTCATTTACGACACGGCACCGTTGTTAGGGTTGGCAGATGCGAACCTGTTAGCGCCTCATACCAGTGGGTTAATGATGGTTGTAGGTGTCGGTAAAACTGACCGGGCGGCAGTTGATTTAGCGTTGCGAGAACTTCAGATGGCAGGTGTTCCTGTGTTGGGAATGGTAGCCAATGGAGATAAGCAGGAACGCAAATATTACGCCGCTTATTATTAAACTCTAAAAACGGTTGTTTTGAGAGGGAAATTAACCACAAAGGCACAAAGTCACAAAGATTCTCTGTATTAGTGGTTGATTTTAGCTTTGAATAGGAACCACAAAGGCACAAAGTCACAAAGATTCTCTGTATTGGTGGTTGATTCTAGCTTTGAATAGGAACCACAAAGGCACAAAGTCACAAAGATTCTTGTTCTTGGTGTCTCTGTGTCTTGGTGGTTGATTCTAGCTTTGAATTGGAACCACAAAGGCACAAAGATTCTCTGTCTTGGTGGTTGATTTTAGCTTTGAATAGGAACCACAAAGGCACAAAGTCACAAAGATTCTCTGTCTTAGTGGTTGAATCTAGCTTTGAATAGGAACCACAAAGGCACAAAGTCACAAAGATTCTTGTTCTTGGTGTCTCTGTGTCTTGGTGGTTGATTTTAGCTTTGTAACAGTGGGATAACTGCCGTTTGCAATTAAATTCCAGTTCAAAATCAAGTCATTAGAATCAGCCGAAAATTCTATTCCCTGATTTAATTCTGCTTGTTGTAAGGTTTGCCAAACTTCCCGAATTTGAATCATCTCAGGGCGGTTTGGGTTGCTAACAGAAAAACAAACAATCAGTAGTTCAGCCGTTGGAGTTTGTTTGAGAAATAACCATTCTTGCTCTTGTAGCGAGAGCGTTACTGAACTTGAATCAAGCGTTTTAACAATGACTTGAATTTCGGGTAAACTTTCACTCTGACAAGACCAATCAAAAACTTTGTTATTCCCTAGATTAATAGTATCATAACCCAGGTTTTTATACAAGGTTTTGGCGAATTCTTTTGATGAGGTTATCTCTGAACTCGCAGTTTCAGAGTATTGGGAAGACGATAAACTGCAAATTCTCAATTCATCCAAAAGTGAGTGTATTTGAGTCGGTTTAGCATTTATTAAACTTGCTAAGGGGAGTAAGTTTTCTAAGCCAAACTCACCGAGATGATGATTCAAGCTTTCTGTTAAATAAGATAGCATAATCCAGCGATTGGGACTACTGAGAATATAAAAGGTGTTTTGTGAAGTATCGAAATAATCGGTTCCGGGTACATCTTCTGCAATTTGCAATTCATCCTGCAAAAATAAGTTAACGCTAATTTGACTTACGGGTTGAACTTTGACTTGAGTTAAAAAGTTACTATCACAGATGAACTCTAAATCCTGTTCGTGAACAAATAACCGTTTTAAGCCTTCTAAAAATTCTGTTGAATTAATCGTAAATTGCCATTTTTGACACCATTGTAAACTTTGGATATCTTCAGTTGGATGAACATCAACAGGTTGTTCACTCACATCTCGCAGTAATGAAAGACTTCCGCTTCGTTTGGCTAATTTAGGAGAAATTTGAGGATGTAGCAGGCGTTTGGGTTCAATATAGTCTTTTCGCCAAGGTGCATCGGGAATTAAAATTTCTGTGGCTTCACACAACACATTCGCGGCTGTTAATAACAGAATATTATCAACTGATTTTTCCTCTAAATCGAGTTGTAATTCCAACCGCTTGAACACCTGAATTATCGAGTTAATATCTTCTTCCGTGAGACTCAAAAACCCGGTTTCTTGTTCTTCCGCAATTTCTTCAATAAAACAGAGGTAATCTTCTACAATTGGGGATTGACGTTGACCTAAAAGTTGATAAACTTCTCCAATTTTATGACAAAATGAAATGGTAGTTCGACGTTTACCAAAAAATGGAACAGGTTCAGTAAACACATGAACGGGTTTCCAAAAGGTTTGGCTCGACTCATCCCATAAACAACAACGCCCTTCAAAACGTTCTCGAATATTCTGACGTTGTTCCTCTGTTGTCTGACGGTTATCGACAAAATTTTCATAGAGATATTGATAAATTTGACGCACAGAGTTGAGGGTTATTTCTGCTTTTTGGGGTGTGGGTTCTTCTAGAGTTTCCCAAGTTTGAATAACGGCTTCAAAATGGTTGATAACATCTGCGGGAGCAATTATTATAAATCCTAGTTTTTCTTGAATATGTTGAGGAATCTGTTTTTTTTCAATGGAAAAAATAGGCTTCTGACTCGCTACCCAATAAGCTTCATCAACAAAACAAACTTCATCGGCTTTATAGAGTCTATTTTCCGGCGAAATTGCAGCCGCATAATTATTGAGAAATTCCAGATTTTGTTCGACGGCTAACCACGCTTTTTCTCGCAAGGCTTCCGCCAGAGTTTTACTCCCATTATTAACTCGATGATCCAAAATATTGCTATTTTTTACAACATAGGAGAATATTTCTAATACAGCATCTCGAACTGTGTCTATTCCTGAACGAATAGCCATTTGAATAAACTGTTCGATACAAGCAAATATATCCTCAGCATTGGGACTATCCTGCATTCCCAGTTGAGAGAAAAACTTCAGCCAATTTTCAAGTTCTTCTGTATAAAACTCAACATCAGGAAATACCGCTTGATTCCCTAAAATTGTTTTGACAATTTCCCGCTCTGGATGGTAGATTAAAGTAGGCGATCGCAATCGTCCATCGTTACACCGTACTAAACGTGCTTTTTTGATTTTATCTAACAGTTGAGAATAGTTACTCGGATTTTCTTGCAAATCTGATTTAATACTGTTGAGATTATCTCGTATCCAAGCCAAAGCAATCAACTGTTCTTCGTCGGAAAGGTAGGGATATTCTCGCAGCAAACAGTCTTGAATAAATGTCACTTTATCCAAAACGGGAACTTCCAAAACTTGGAAGAATTTCAGCCATTTTGTTTGAAGGTTTCCTAACTTCAGCAGTTTAAGTTCACCGCCAATTTCTGGGGGTTGGTAGCCATCTTTAGGAAGATAAACGGGTTCATCGGTTAAGTTCACAACCTCATCAGAAACCGTGAGGTAAATGGGAAGTTGACGCAACTTTTCCAAACGTTCGTCATTATATTTGTTGTCACCCGTCACCCATTTTTTATCGGCTAAAAAGTCGAGCAATACTTCACAATGTTCGGGATGATAGGGAGAAAGTCCCGGTTTATAATAACTGTGAATGGTATCGACTACATCGGAACCTGTTAAAAACCAAATCAGTTGATTATCTTGTCGGTTTGCAAAGTCTATTATCGCCTTTTCCAGCTTGGGCGATGCGTTAACGATTTTTACGCCAAAATATTGTAAAGATTCTAATGTTTGCTGACTGATATTTCCCGAAATTGAGTTATCATAAATTAGCGGTGTTGTCTCCGAACCTCCCCGATAGAGTTTTCCATCTGTTGCGGGAACCAGGGGAATTGTTTTCAGTTTTTCTTGAACCTCGGTATTTAATTTTTGGTCTCGGGTAGGGAAGTAATGTGTAAAATACTGATAAACTTTCGTTAGCCATTCTGTATTCGGAAGTTCAGTATTATCAGAACTCAAAGTTAAACTATCAGCATTTTGGCAGTCTAAAATTATAGCAAGTAGAATTGCTACTTTTAAAGGAGTCATTTCTGAAACTCCTGTATAACTTGTAGAGACTATTCCTGATAAATTTGGATGAAGGAACCATTTGGGATAACTAACAAAAATTTCTCGAACTAAGCTGATATAAGTATTGTCAACTTTAATTCTAGCATTGTCAACATAAACCGTTCCAATTGCATTATATCCAAACACTTCTAGCTTGTTATTGGCTAAAACCGCTAACGGTAAACCCCGTAAATCTGAACAACCATCATTCACACAATATCGGAGTAAATGGTAAACCCAATCTAACCGTTTTAAACAGGGTTTGGGAGCATCTTGCAACTCAACATTCAACGAACGATTTTCAATTAAATGCTGTCGTAAATTAGCGGAAGAAAAGGGTTGTATTTGACAATTCAAAGCTTCAAATGCTGAGAGAATTGCTTGGGGTAATTGCGGTTCGGCAATATCAATTTTCTCTACTCGTAACGGTTCCAATAAATGTTTATACCAATCTCCCGTCAAAGTTTTAACTGTATTTGGACAAACCCAACGAGTGCTTGAAATCACTTTTATATTGTCTTGAATTTCGACGAGTTCTGTATGTTCAACCGCAGAACGAACGACGGGTTTACAATAAAGAAGCTGAATGATAAATTGATTCAGATGTTCTAAAGCTTTGCTGGTTGTTATTCTTTGAATCGGCCAAAGTTGATAATATTCTTGCGGATTATATTGTCCTAAATCTTCGACTAAATCGGCAATTAAATTCGCACAAGCATGGGAAACAACATGACGCACTAATAACTGATTCCAAATGGCTCTGGGACGGTCTTTTCCGGTTTGTCCGAGGTCACTGCTGAGGTTATCTCGGGAACTATTTAAGTTAAAAAATCCGTTAATATGTATCGGAAACTCTGTTTCTAAAGGAAGCGGTAAAAAGCAATAAACTCGCCCCCGAATGGGTTCAGTTTTTTCTCCCTGACAAGAAGTAGAAATTCGAGCCGCAGCCCCCGCCCAAGGTAATACTTTCTCCTGACTTTCATACATGGAGGTGATCACATTTGCGAGTTCTTCACCGTCATCAATTCTAATCACTTGCGCCACTCGCCAAATTGATGTTATCGTTTGTTTTAAACTAACCGTTTCGATTTCATGGCGATAGGAAATAGCGGCAGCGTCTTGATGGCAGTGTTCAATCAATAAATTAAAATCATCAGGAATTGCATTTAAAATCTTTTGACGGGCTTCTTGAACCTCTTGAGTATTTTTCGTGGTAATTCTGAGAATTTCTTCTCGTGTTCCGTCACTATCCGCCGGAATTTCATAAACATGAATAGACTGAACCGACTTGAGAAACAGCAACAATTCTTCGCCACTCGCGATTAATTCTTGCAAAAGTTCTCTAATATTAGATTCAGTAAATGCTTGTTTGCGAATTTCACTTTCTTTCGCCTGTGCTTTTGTTCTTAACGGTAAACGAAATAATGTTCCTTGAAAATCTTCGCTATTTTTGGGAAGTCCTCCCGCTTCGTAAACCTTCATAAAATCGGGATAATTTTCCCACCATCGAGGTGCAAAAATCCATTCTCGTCCCGGTTCTTGTCTAGAAGTACCCGGAACTGCATTTCCGTGAGGGTCAAAAAAGATGAGGCGATTTCGAGAGATAAAACTCGGATAGTCTGTCACGTGATAAACTGCGTTAAACCCAACACCAAACCGTCCGGTTTTTTGTAAATCTTGGGCTTTTTCGCTTTGTCCTAAACTGCGAATACTGTTAAAATCTCGCTCGGTAAATATGCTATTATTATAAATGAGCATTGCAGGCCCTAACAGTCTAACCATCCGTTCATCAGGAAGGTTTGAAGCTGAATGAGTCCGCCAGTCAAGAGTGATTTCGACTTGGGTTGCTCTGGCATCATCTGCATTTTGAATCAGTTCTTTAATGATACCAACGCCTTCAGGATAATCTCGAATAATTCCCCGCAAACGAGCAATTAAAGGTTCAAACTGATAAAATGAGGTTCCCGTGATTAATTCATCGCTCATCGCTTACCAACAAGAATTTTTGGTTGAATTTTAAACGGAATTGAGTAACAACTTAGTTGCTAGAATTTTCACGCTCTTGAGTCTGACGTTGAGCTTGTAAAACGTCTTGGGCGGAAATCCCATCACCTTGAAATCCAAAATACCACAATGCAGAAGCGGCTTGAGCGCGAGTGACAGGTTTTTTGGGTTGAAATAAAGTCGTAAACCCAAACACTCGGCGAATATTGGCGTTGTCACCGTTATCAAAATCGGCTAAAATCGCTCGCAACGAGTTAGAATCAATTTTACTGCTATCTTGGAACCCCCAGCGTTCTTGAACTGCATCTACAGTGGCTTTGGGTAACGCCTGACGGGTATCTAAGGGAACTTTCCACAAAATCATCTCTTCGCGGGTTAGAGGCGCGTCAGGGCGAAATGTAACGGCGGCGCTATCTCCTGACAACGAACTTGAGATTAAACCCGCTTCGGCTAACCCTTGAATTTCGGAAAAGTTTGGATGCGTTGGGGGAACATCGGTAAAAACAGGTTCATCGCTGGGAACTCCCAGACGAATTTGTTTGGCGGAGGTATTGCTGTAAAAGTTGTTATTGGCGTTGACTAACCATCGCGCAAACTCGCCTCGTGTTATGGTGGCGTTGGGGTTCGCTATAATTTGATCGCGGTTGGCGGGGTCTTGAGTACGTCCGGGTGAAGATTGCAATATGCCTAATTTTGACACATCACTGACAAATTCTCGCAACTCTTGAGGAACAGTTTCTAGGGCGGGGGAGGGGTTGGAAACTTGGGGTGAATTTGTCGGAGAGGGAGTTGGGGAAGCGCTAGGAGTCGGCGACTCTGTAGGGGTGGCAGAGGGAGTCGGTGTATCGTTAGACGTGACAGGTGGAGGCGGAGGGGGAAGGGGAATTGTCGAGATAGATTTGTCAGAGTTTTTCGCAATATTCCCATCTTGAATATAACGAATCTCGAAGTTTGTTTCTGTGCTAGAGATGGAATTGGGTTCTAGAGAAAGGCTGACTTGTAAATTATCTTGACGGGCGACAAAAGAACCTTCGCCCTCGGGGTTGGGACGTTCAATAATTTGCCAATTTTTGCTTTGAAATTCCTGTTGGTAATAGGTTTCGACTACGTTAATGGGATCACTGGTTTTCCAGCGAGTAATCACATCGACTTCTGACTCTTTTTCCGATGCGGTGACATCTTGCAGTGTGGCGTTAGGATAAAGGGGAATTTGCGACGGAAAATTTTCAGGTAGCTGGACGAAGGTTTGATCAGTATTGTTGGAATTGGACTGATCAAACGGTTGATTATTTTGCAGGAGGGGATCGGGTTTAAATGCCTCTTCGAGTGAAGAATTGGCACAGGCGTTTAAAGAAGCGATCGCGATCGCTAAACCAGCTAACTGAACGAAACGTCTCACGGGTTTACAGTTGAAGTCAATGAGTGAACAGAGTTGATTTTGACGGAGCATCCCCAGTCTACAAACTGTATTTTAATTATACCGGAACACTGACCGGAACTCCGTTTTCTTTGGTGGAAAGTTTCAAAATATAGGGAACGGCTTTTTTCACCCAAACGTTTAAGGGGGTGTAGGAAGCTGCATCTTCACCATAGCAAACTTCGAGCATATCGGTGTGAATCATTCCCGGACTTAAAGGAATAGCGGCTAAACCGGGCGGTAACTCTTGGGCGAGGGCTTGAGTCAGTCCTTCTATCGCCCATTTTGATGCACAATAGGGGGCGACTTGCGGCGAGGTTGAACGTCCCCAACCTGAACTTAAGTTAATCACAATTCCCTGTTTTCTTTCGATCATCGCGGGTAATACGTGGCGGATAACGTGGGTAACACCTTTGATATTGACATCAATGACTCGAGAAAATTCTTCGCTGGGAACTTCCCAAAGGGGCGCTAAATTATTAACCAATGCTGCATTGTTAATCAAAATATCGGGGGCGGAAACTTGCGATAAAAAATCTTTCGCCCAGGTTTTGACTTGATTTTCATCGGTGACATCCACAACGGTAAAATGATGGGGTTTACCATATTTTTGACTCAGTTCTTTAATGGCTTCTCGCGATCGCGCACAACCAATAACAGTATGTCCTAATTCGATGAAATCTTCGGTCATCGCTTTACCTAAACCCCGACTCACCCCTGTAATTGCAATTACTTTAGTCATTTTTTCCTTAATAAACTAACAGTTGAAACTTCCTTTTGGGGAGGGCTGGTTTAACAAGGTTGTTTTCAGAAGTTAAAAATTCTCTCTGACCCCGCCCCTACAGAATGAACTCAACCGACTTCTTCGTTTGTTAAAATTGAGAATAACACATCGACTAACTTTTGTAAGTGATGTAATTTATGAGTAGCCATTAGTGTAATCCGAATTCGGCTGGTACTGACCGTTGGCGGACGAATAGCCGGGGCAAAAATTCCTTCTGCTTTTAACTGTTGTCCGACCTTTAACGCCGTTGTTGCATTCGGAAGATGAACACAGAAAATCGGAGAATGAAAACTAGACCAAGACTCAAAAAAATTGTCTGTACTTGTCGTTTTTCCCTGGTGTTCCTGCAACAACTGCTTGAGCTTATTGATATTCTGCCATAATTGAGCGCGACGTTGGGGTTGTTGCTGAATTATCTTAACAGCTTCTAGGGCTGCTGCGGTATCAGCCGGAGTTAACCCAGTCGTATAGATCCAACTGGGGGAACGGTTTCGTAAAAAATCAATTAAACTCGCGCTTCCTGCTACATATCCCCCTAAACTTCCTAATGCTTTGCTGAGGGTTCCCATTTGAATTAACGGTTGTCCGGTACAGCCAAAATATTCCACACAACCTGCCCCTGTTTTCCCTAAAATTCCTGTTGCATGGGCTTCATCCACTAATAGCATACAGTTAAATTCTGTCGCTATTTCTAACAACTCGGGTAAGCAACATAAGTCCCCGTCCATGCTAAAAATACTATCGGTAATGATTAAAGTTTTCCGATATTGATGGCGGTTTTGTTGCAGAATTTCTCTCAAATCTTCGCTGTCATTATGCTGATATTCAAGAATGGTTGCACCGCTCACTTTTGCACCAGTTTTGAGGCTAGAATGATTGTATCGATCTGATAAGATTAAATCTCGTCTTCCTACTAATGCGGAAATTGTGCCTAAGTTTGCTAAATAACCCGAACTAAAAACAATGGCATCTTCTGTTTGTTTTAGATGGGCAATGGCTAATTCTAATTCTCGATGTAAATGGCGGTGTCCGGTGAGTAAACGTGACCCTGTTGTTCCGGTGCCAAATTTTTTTGTAGCAGCAATTGCAGCATCAATTAATCGTTGTTCTCCGGCTAACCCCAAGTAATCATTACTGGCAAAATTAATCAGTTCTTGCCCTTCTAAAATAACGGTTGATCCAGGACGGCTTTCTATCGCTTTTACACTGCGATACCAGTCCGCCCGGTGAATGGTTTCGAGCGATCGCTCTATCCAACTATAAGCATCTATTGACATTATTCAGACTCAGAATCTAGATCAAATTTTTCAGGATATGGAATTTCAATGCCTTCACCTCTAACCGGAGGTAGTTTCTCGACTAACCCCATGTTAAAAGCGATATCCGGTAATTCCCCGGCGATATATTTTCCCGGTTGAAAGACACGGCTGGGGGTAAAACAGGTTTGTCGAAGTTCCACGACTTCGGTTTCATCAAACATTCCTCGAAAGAGTCTGCGTTCAAGTCCCATAATCTATCCCTCTCGCCTGACAAGTGGATGGATTTTCTCACTTTAACATTACCCGTAAAAGTTATGGGTTTGAATTGATCTTTTTTTAGATTTTCTACGGATGAGAGAGCAATTCTAAAGAAAAGTTAAAAATATATCTGAATATCTGTTCAGATGTTAAATTTAAAGGAGAAGCTCACCCGGAGAAAAAGCCATGACTAGCGTTACTCAAATGAAATGCGCCTGTGAATCTTGCCTGTGTGTCGTTTCCCTAGAAAGTGCCATCAAAAAAGACGGTAAACCCTACTGTTCCGAAGCCTGTGCAAATGGCCATTCTAACGGTTCAGGCTGTGGTCATACGGGTTGTACCTGCGGTTCATAGTTAAGGGGGGGTTCTTGTAGGGGCGGGTTCTTGTAGGGGCGGGTTCGAGTTAACCT
>NZ_LATL02000262.1 GCF_000972705.2 Limnoraphis robusta CS-951
ATTAATTACTCCTCCTTCCAAATAAAAAACTTTTTTCCTTTTCCCTCTCCTTGTAGGAGAGGGCTAGGGAGAGGTAGGGAAGGGGGTTGGGGGGTTAGGTCATAAAATTTCTGGTTGAGAATGAAACAGCCCTGGTTTAATTAGGGGCGCTAACTTCAGCACCCCTAAAGGATTTTTATCTCAAAACTAAGCAATCAAAAACTGACTCGCACCTAACTGGGGTGCGCCAGTCAGTCTCACTAATTCAACCGCAGTTTGAGAACCCGCACCATCAACATCAAAACTCAACACTCCTGATAAGGTATTGTAGAGGAAATTAGCGTTCGTCCCCACCGGAGTCGGGGCGCCACTAGCAACCAAACTTCCCGTTGCAGAAGCCGTCGTACTCAAAGAAGTTCCCCCAACTAACCCCCCGCCAAAATTCGCCGCCGAGATGCCAATGGTATCGCCTTGAGTCGCATCAAAATCGGTAATAATATCAACTCCTGCATCTGGTGTCGCATAGGAAAATAAATCAGCACCACCGCCACCTGTGATCAGATCATTACCTCTGCCACCAACAATTACATTATTAGTAGAACTTCCAACAATTACATCATTAAAATCTGTTCCAGTCGCATTATTAACATCACTCAAGGGTTCAACGCTACCGAGACGCCCCAGCAGTGCATCAAACCAAAACTGAGCAATTTTTTCATAACCTTCTACTGTGGGGTGAACTCCACCATCGCCGGGAGGAGGGGTAATATCATCTTCCGTCACACGATTTGAACCACTAAACATATCCACAAACGTCACCGTTTTCCCTTGTTGGATATAATTATTCACAACCGTTGGAATCTGAGCATTGTAGGCTTCGATAGTGGGGATACGTTCAGGAAAACGACCATCTGTACGCATCGGAGGAATCGTTGAAACCAGTAGTTCACCCGTAAAACCATTTTGATTAAAAATTCGGTTAACCAACTTATCCAAATCAGTAATCATTTGATCGACAGGATTATCGGAATTATTTGTACCTGCGATTAATAAAATAACTTCAGGGTTCGTCGCAGGTATCCAGTTATCAACCCCAGTATTGGCAACATTTCTTTTACCCTCTGCCAGTTGACGGGCTGTAAATCCTGAATTTCCTTCGTGATTTTTATCTGGAAGGTTTTCACTACCGCTAGACTGGGAACCCACAAAATCGACGGATAAACCAAAATCAGTTAAGCGATTCCACAGTCCTAAACGATAACCTTCTTCAAGTTCTGCTGGTACACTGGTATTAACAATACCTCGGGTAATCGAGTCACCCAAGGGCAGAATTCGCACAGCCGAATCAAATTTGGGATCGTAGAGAAATTCTTGATCCAGTCGGATAATCACACTGCTATCGCGATCCGTATCATTCCCCCCATTTCCACCATTTCCAGCACTCCCCCCACTTCCCCCATTTCCACCCACAAAGTCAGTTAACGTAATCGCAGAGGGTACAATACCATCAATAACTGCTAGTTCTTCCCCTGCAAATCCAATAACAGTTTGATTGCTACCTCGAGGTTGAATTTGTAAGTCGTTGAAAGTGATTCCTGTCGGTAACTGCATCAAGTCGATGCCATCTTCAAAATCCTCGATAAAATCCGTATCAATTCCTCTACGGGGTAAGACAAATATATCAATACCTTCCCCAGCTGTGAGAACATCAATTCCTAAGCCACCATCAAGAACATCATTTCCAGAATCTCCAAATAAGATATCATTCCCCTCGCCTGCAAACAGGTTATCATCCCCTTTTCCTCCTCGCAGTAAATCGCCGCCTAAATTGCCAAACAAAAAGTCGTTATCCGCTTGTCCATCTAGAAGATCATTTCCTTGTCCACCAAACAGCGTATCACTTCCTCCTCCTCCTGAAAGTTGATCATCACCCTGATTACCATTAATCACTTCACCATCCGTTACTCCCAATAGCGTATCATTACCTCCAAGAGCCATCACTCCTAAAGGAAAGCCTGCGAGTTGTCCAGGTGTGAGCGCTATCAACTCATTAGAATCATCTCCGACTAAAGCACCTAATGCGCTGTTCGGTGTTAAGGCCATTGTTGTTTTCTCCGTCTGTCAATACTATATTTTGAAGTGTTCGTTGGAAATGTCCCTGAAATCTATAATTGATGTTTTTCCCTGATTAGAGTCTAACATTACTACCCTAGCAACTGTCACTATTTGACGAGCATTTCGGCTTGTTTGGCATCAGGGTTGATGAAAAATAGCTGCGTTGTATACTCGGATTCAGTAACCTTTATTCTCGGTTTATCTGGGATTTATTCTATCCTGTTTTCGCCGAAGTTATACATTGTTAAATCATCTTTTGAGTAAAATGAGGTACACCCGAGAAACGCGGTTTCTTGCTCGGGCAACAGTCCCTCAATTCGGTTGGATGAAATTGGCTTTTACGGTTGAAGATAAAGAGAAGATTGATATAAAACTTGCTCTTGATCAGTTTCTAATGTACAATCAGAGCGAGGATAAGCGACACAAGTAACGGTATATCCCGCCTCAACTTCCGCCGGACGCAAAAATGTTTGTTCACTTTGATCGACTTCACCTTCAATTAGCCTGGCTACACAAACCGAACAATTTCCCTGTTTACATCCCGATGGTAAACGAATACCAAGGTCTTCTGCAATATCAAGGATATATTCATCATCGGGTACGGCGATTATCTGATCAAGACCCTGGGCTGAATTTACTAACCGAACTTGATAAACGACCATAAAATTGTGTGAAGAATTTTCCTCTTGAAATTCTAGAAAAAAAAGAGCCACCTAAAAACCCCCAGCAGAGTTATCCCTGGGAACAAAAGTCTATCTATTCTATCCCAACTCAAGAGCGATCGCCTCATCGGGGTGAGATTGATCCGGAAAAAGGTTTTCGCTCGGGTGTTTGTTATATTTGTGACTAAATAGGTGAGGCGTGAATTGGATCAGACATACATTGTTACAGTTTTTAGCATTTTTTTTATTAAAAATTTCAACAAATACCGAAATATCTCTGGACTTATCAAAGTATTAAATTCTACAATAAAGGGTAACACCCCTCAAGTTTAGGGGGCCTCTGCCCGTGATAAACATTCCGAAAATACGATCAACTATCCTGTAATCGATCATGTATCCCTCAACTAATCCAGATTTTAACTTAAAACATCCTAAAATACAGACATGAGGCTTCAACCCATGACCCCGAAATACAAGACGAATTCCTCTATTCAACCCTCTTCCTCTGAACAAAGCAATTACTGTAAGTTCATAGAATATATGCCTACCGCCGTCGCCATGCTCGATCAGCAGATGCGATATATTGTTGTATCCAGACAATGGCAAACTGATTTTGGTCAAAAAAGTGTTAATTTAATCGGACAGTCTCACGATGAACTTTTCCCCAGCTTACCGGATATCTGGCACAAAAACGTTCAGCTTTGTTTGGCGGGAAGCCTCGAACAGTGGGAATTAGAATGTTTACTCACATTACCCGATCATCAGAGTCAGTGGGTGAAATTTAACGTTCAATCTTGGTTAACCGATCAGCAAACCATTGGAGGTTTGATTGTTCACGTCGAAAATATTAGCAAACACCAACAATTAGAACAAGATAGAAAACAAGCTCAACTCGCGATCGATCACGCAGGTGATGCTATTTATTATGTTACCTCAGAGGGGAACGTTTGTTATGCAAATTCAGCCGCTTGTCAGATGATGGGTTACTCGGAAGCTGAACTGTTACAACTCAAAATTCACGACATCGACCCCGATCTCTGTCCAGTCGTCTGGCAAGAACATTATCATCAAGTTAAGCAAAAAGGATATTTAAGATTTCAGTCTTGTCATCAGAAAAAAAATAAGCAAATTATACCCGTTGAAGTCAGTGAGAGTTATTTAGATCCTGACTCTACGGAGGAAAATATTCAACTTGAAGATATAGAATTACCGCTTATTTGTTGGTTAGTCCGGGATATTCGCACTCAGAAAGCCGCTCATTCAGCCATCACGGCTTCTCGCGATCAACTGGAAGCGGTGTTAAATGCAGTACCAGGATTAGTTTCTTGGATTGGTTCAGATTTGCGTTATTTAGGCGTTAATAAACATCTCGCTCAAGCCTATAATGTACCCGCCGAAGAATTTGTTGGTCGAGAAGTCGGATTTTTACAAACCAGCCCCGAATTTAATCAATTTGTTTATCAATTTTTTGAAAACCCAAAATGGGTTGATTCTCAAGAAATTACCGCCAATGTTCAAAGTTTACCGCGAACTTACTTGATTGTTGCTCAGAAGTATCAACGGGGAAAAGCTGCCGTTTTTGTCGGATTAGATATTACTCAACGTCAACAAATGGAAGCGGCTTTGCGTCAAAGTGAGGAACGAGAAGCTCGTCGTCGGGTAGAATTAGAAGAAGCATTAATCCAATTGCAGCGAACTCAATCTCAACTGATTCAAACCGAAAAAATGTTATCTTTGGGTCAGTTAGTTGCGGGAGTCGCCCATGAGGTGAATAATCCTGTTAACTTTATTTTTGGGAATCTGTCTCATGCTCAAAATTATCTGCAAGAAGTGATGAGTTTATTAGAACTTTATCAGCTTAATTATCCACAGCCCACGTCGGATATTGAAGCCACTTTAGAAGAGATTGATTTTAGTTTTATCAAGCAAGATTTACCGCAGTTATTAGAATCGATGAAATTAGGGGCTGAACGGATTAGAGATGTCGTGCGATCGCTACGTTTATTTACTCATGTTAATGAAACTCAAGTCAAGACTGTTGATTTGCATGAAGGACTCGACAGTGTTTTAATGATTTTACAAAATCGCCTACAAGCCAAAGGCGGACGTTCGAGTATTACACTGGTGAAAGACTATGGTGATTTACCCCGAGTTCAATGTTATGCGAGTCAGCTAAATCAAGTGTTTCTCTACTTGATTACCTTTGGTATTGAACGCATCGAAACGGCTTTACTCCAAAGACAGATGAGCGAGTCTCCGTTGATTAGAGTTAGGACTCAATACTTAGATGAAAACCAGGTTTCGATTTCAATTTCTGATAACAGTCCGGGTATGACCTTGGAAGAATGTCAGAAGGTATTTCAACCGTTATTGAAGGGAAAAAATAACCAAGAAACGAGCTTAGGTTTATCGATTGCTTATCATTTAGTTGTCGAGGAACATCGAGGCCAATTAGAATGTTTTTCTGATTTAGAACGGGGGACGGAATTTGTGATGAGAATCCCCTGTTTATTGGCTCAAAATGAGTGATTGTTCGGGTTGAGGGAGGATCAATTCACCTGCAAGTCAGCCAGAAGATTGCTAAAATCACTCAACAGGTTACAATATTGACGAGTTGAAGTCATCGATCGCTTTGTTGGTCTGAAGGTATGGCAGGACATAGTAAGTGGGCGAATATCAAACGCCAAAAAGCCCGAGTTGATGCGGTAAAGGGTAAAGTTTTTACAAAAGTCTCACGGGAAATCATTGTTGCGGCTCGTATGGGTGGCCCTGATCCGGCGGCCAACTTTCAACTGAGAACCGCTATCGAAAAGGCGAAAGCCGCAGGTATCCCCAACGATAACATTGATCGGGCGATCGCCAAAGGGACAGGAACCTTTGAAGCCGATTCACAATTGGAAGCGATTCGCTATGAAGGCTATGGTGTGGGAGGGGTGGCGATTTTAATCGAAGGACTCACCGACAACCGCAATCGTACCGCCGCAGATCTACGAACCGCTTTTAACAAAAATGGCGGAAATTTAGGAGAGACGGGGTGTGTCAGTTGGATGTTTGATCAAAAAGCAGTGGTCACACTCGCCGGGCCAATTGACGAAGAAAAACTGCTGGAAGCCTCAGTCGAGGGAGAAGCGGAGTCTTATGAGTTAACCCCCGTCGATGAGACAGAAGGGGCGGAGGTGTTTACTGAGACGAAGAATTTAGAATGGCTCAATCAAGTCATGCAACAAAAAGGGTTTAAAATTGTTCAAGCCGAACTGCGGTGGATTCCCAACAATACCATTGAAGTTAATGATCTTGATCAAGCGCGATCGCTAATGAAATTAATGGATGCTTTAGATGATCTTGATGATGTACAGAATGTGACTGCGAATTTCGAGATGTCTGAGGAATGCTATCAATTGCTTTATTCTGAGCAACTTTAAGCTTAGGTTTGATCAATTAAACGATTGATATCATCGTTTGAACCGAGTACCACAATAACAGTTTCTTTTTTCAAGCGTCGGTTGGGGAGGGGATTGACTTCTAGTTTATCTTTTTCATCCCGAATCACCAGTAACGTCAAACCATATTTACTCCGTAATTCTAACTCAGCGATGGTTTTGCCATCAAATTCTTTGGGAACAAGCATCTCTACAATACTGTAGTTGGAATCGAGTTCAAACTGATCTAAAATTCGCGGTTTAGTTAGGAGTCGAGCCAGTTGACATCCCATTTCGCGTTCCGGAAAAACAACATGATCCGCCCCAACTTTTTTGAGGATTTTCATGTGAGTTTCTGAAGAGGCTTTAGCGACAACACAACCCACGCCCGCTTCCTTTAGATTGAGGGTGGTTGTAATGCTTTCTGCTAAATAATTCCCAATTCCGACAATCACGGTATTAAACTCAAGAATTCCGGCTTCTTTCAACGCACTGGGTTCAGTCGAATCAAGTTGAATGGCGTGGGCGGCGATGCGATTACTTAAAGCTTGACTAACTCTTCTTTCATCACGATCAACGGCTAAAACTTCATAACCCGCACTATGAAGGGTTGAAGCAACAGCACGACCAAAACGACCCATTCCAATCACCGCAAATTGCTGTTTTTCAGTGCGGAAATTTCGTAAAAAGTTTAAAGATGATAAACTCATGGTTCTAACCTACTAAAAGATTTTCCTCGGGATATTCAACTGAAGTGGGTTTTGGATCTCCAACAATCGCCAGCATTAATAACAACACTCCCACTCTACCAATATACATTGTAGCAATCACAACCAATTGAGAAGGAAGGGATAGACTCCCGGTAATTCCTGTTGATAATCCCACCGTAGCAAATGCAGAAACAATTTCAAATAATATCTGCTCAAATTCCAAGCTGGATTGAAACAAACTCACTAAAAGGGTTGAGACAAAAACCACAATACTTGAACCCACTAAAACAGATACAGCTTTCAAAATCAAAGGTGCTGGAATTTTACGTTGATAACACAAGACTTCATCGCGACCTTGTAGCGTCGCCCTCGTACATCTCAGCAAGATTCTAGCCGTTGTTGTTTTGATCCCCCCTCCTGTACTTCCAGGACTCGCACCAATAAACATTAAAATATTGGTGACAAATAATCCGGCGGCCGTCATACTACCAATATCAATGGTGTTAAAACCTGCTGTGCGAGTCGTGACAGATTGAAACCAAGCCGTCATAATCTTTTGGGGGAAAGTTAGAGTTTCAAGTGTATCAACATTCTGAAATTCTACACTAAAAATCAAAACCGTTCCTACAATTAATAGAAACAAGTTGGTCGTGGTGACGATTTTAAAATGGAGTGAAAACTCCCGGTGACAACGATTACGAGATAAACGTTCTCGCATCCACAAATACAACTCGATAATCACCTGATAGCCTAATCCTCCAAAGATGATCAGACCTGTTAATGTTAGATTCAACAGGGGAGAAGTTACATATTGTATTAAGCTATCTGCAAACAGACTAAACCCCGCATTATTGAAGCCATTAACACTATGAAAAATAGACAGCCAGAGTCCTTGATTCAATCCATAGTCTGGGACAAAAACCATCAACAGCAATAAAACCCCCGTCAACTGAAATAAAATGGTTGTCGCAATAATCGATTGAACGAGAGAGACGACACCGCCTAGTCCACTTGTATCTAAGGTTTGTTGCAAAGCTAATTTATCTCTTAAACCAAACTTCCGCCCGATCAGTAGCAATAAAATTGTCGTGGCGGTCATATAACCTAAACCTCCGACTTCTACGAGAAGGAGCATAATAAACTGTCCCCAAAAGGAATAGTATTCTCCTACGTTGACAACAGACAAACCTGTAACACAAACGGCTGATGTTGCTGTAAATAAGGCGGTCACAACAGTAGCAATCGGATTTCTAAAAATGGCTTCATCACCATAGGAAAATGGCATTAACAGCAAAAGGGTTCCGGCTGTAATCACAGCCAAGAAGCCTAAGCAAATTGTTCTAGAGATAGTCATTTTTTCTCAATTTTAGAGTTTAGACTTGAGATTGATTCTCTCAAGGATTTCCGGATCTGAATCTGAAAACATTTTAAAGAAATTAGTATAATCCTGCCTCCAACTCAAGATGGTTTATGGCGACAAGAGTGGCAAGTCGCAACAGATCGGTTAATAATAGACTGTCAGTAAAATACAAACATCGCTGTGATGACCTCAACACTTTATCAACAGATTCAACAATTCTACGATGCTTCCTCGACTCTGTGGGAAGAGGTTTGGGGTGAACATATGCACCACGGCTACTATGGCCCGGAAGGCAACCTCAGCAAAGAGCGACGCCTTGCCCAAATTGATTTGATTGAGGAATTTCTGCGCTGGGGGATGGGTTTTTCAGAGCCATCGCAATTTTCCAAAATATTAGATGTTGGTTGTGGCATTGGGGGTAGCACTCTATATTTGGCGGAGAAGTTCCAAGCCGAAGCCGCAGGAATTACTCTTAGCCCCGTACAAGCCAATAGAGCCACTGAACGCGCCCAAAATGCCCAATTGGGTCAACAGGTTAATTTTCAAGTCGCCAATGCGTTAGAAATGCCCTTTGAGGATGATTCTTTTGATTTGCTTTGGTCACTCGAAAGCGGCGAACATATGCCGAATAAGCAACAATTTCTACGCGAATGTTACCGAGTTTTAAAGCCAGGGGGATTATTTTTGATGGCAACTTGGTGTCATCGTCCTGTTAGCCCGACTGCTCCCGAACTCACCGATGATGAACGCAAACATTTAGCAGAAATTTATCGGGTTTATGCCTTACCCTACGTTATTTCTTTACCTGAATATGAGGCGATGGCGGTTAAAGTTGGCTTTGATAATATTCACACAGCAGACTGGTCAAAAGCCGTTGCTCCTTTTTGGAATATTGTGATTGATTCTGCTTTTGATTTCAAATCAATTTTGGGTTTATTGTCATCGGGATGGACGACGATTCAAGCGGCTTTGTCTTTGGGATTAATGAGTCAAGGTTATGAACGAGGATTGATAAAATTTGGTTTATTACGAGGGATCAAACCTGAAAAAACCAACAATTAGATTCATAATTTTGCTCATTTTTATGATCGAAATTGGAGTCAGTCAGTCAGAGATTAAAATATCTGTCTAATATCCAAAGTCCTCTCAAGAGGACTAACAATTAACCTTTGAGTCGGTTTGAACCGACTTGAATTATTAGCCGGGGAATTTATTCCCAGGTGTTGAGGACTAACAATTAACGCTGAGTCGGTTTGAACCGACTTCTGTTATTAGCCAGGGAATTGATTCCCTGGTGTTGAGGACTAACAATTAACCTTTGAGTCGGTTTGAACCGACTTGAATTATTAGCCGGGGAATTTATTCCCTGGTAGCTAACAATTAATATTTGAGTCGGTTTGAACCGACTTGAATTATTAGGCGGGGAATTGATTCCCTGGTGATGAGGACTATTGAGATCCCCCCCTTCCCCCCTTAATAAGGGGGGTGGCGAAGCCGGGGGGATCAACCCTAACGCAACTCCTCCAACACCTCATCGGTAAACGGATTTTTACCCTTTTTCAGAGACTCTATCCACCCTTTTCGCTGTGCTTTTTCCTCCTTATTTCCCGCCAACTCAACGAACGTTTCAAAGTCCTCAACAGCCCCATCAACATCACCCGTTAACGCACGGGCTAAACCCCGACTATTATAAATCCATCCATTCTCAGGCGCGAGTTCAACGGCTTTTTCACAAGCAAACATAACTTTCTCCGCCTGTTTATTAACGCTACCTTCCCAACACAGTTTATTCCAATCTGAGGCTTGAATTTCTAAATCAGAATCAAATTCTTGAGCTTGATTAAAAGCTGAAATCGCTTCATCAAATTTATCATCTTCTACTAACGATGACTTTCCAATCCTCACTAAACTCGCTGCTGCCCAATCTAAACTATACTTGGGGTCAAGTTTAACAGCTTGTTGAAACTTAGAAACTGCTTCCTCAATATTACCCTGTGCGGCTTTATGTTCACCGTCCAAAAACAAAGCCGTTGCCGAAGGTTCAACTTCACCACAAATATTTCGTTCCTTTTCTTCGAGGTTGGGGTTATTCTTCAGGTAATCACTCATCCAACCGCAAGCGTGGGCGAGGAGGAGTTCATCTCGGTTAAAGTTCCACAGTTTCACCGTGTTGTCATGACTCGCTGAAGCAAGCAATTTACCATCGGGGCTGAATGCTACACCCCAGACATCATCCTCATGCCCTTTGAAAGTTGAAACTAGAGTGCCATCAACTTTCCACAATATTACCGTGTCGTCAACACTCGCGGTTGCGATCAATTTCCCGTCGGGGCTAAATGCAACATCTTTAACACTGCGCTTATGCTCCTCATCGAAAGTCTCCACCAAAGTGCCATCGGCTTTCCACAGTTTCACCTTATTAGCCGCCGAAGCGATCAATTTCCCGTCGGGGCTGAATGCCACACTGTTGACTCCACCCTCATGCTTTGTGAGCGTCGTAATTAGAGTGCCATCCGCTTTCCACAGTTTCACCGTGTTGTCAACACTCGCGGTTGCGAGCAAATCCTCTTTTGGGCTGAATGCTACATCCATGACATCACCCTCATGCTTTGTGAGCGTCGTAATTAAAGTGCCATCCGCTTTCCATAGTTTCACCGTGTCGTCAGCACTCGCGGTTGCGAGCAAATCCCCTTTGGGGCTGAATGAGACATTGATAACATAATCCTCATGCCCTCTGAGCGTCGTAATTAAAGTGCCATCGGGTTTCCACAGTTTTACTGTCTTATCCCGACTAGCCGTTGCGAGCAAATCCCCTTTTGGGCTGAACGTTACACCCCTGACCCAATCCTCATGCCCCTTTAAAGTCTTAACAAAAGTGCCATCTGATTTCCACAGTTTCACCGTGTTATCAGCACTGGCGGTTGCAAGCAAATCTTCTTTTGGACTGAATGCCACACTCAAGACATACTCTTTATGCTCTTTGAGCGTTTTAATAAAAGTGTCATCGGGTTTCCACAGTTTTACCGTCTTGTCAGAACTAGCGCTTGCAATCATATCCCCTTTGGGGCTGAATGCCACACCGATGACATTACTCTGATGCCCCTCCAAAGTCCTAATAAAAGTGCCATCAGTTTCCCACAGTTTCACCGTGTCGTCAGCACTCGCGGTTGCGAGCAAATCCCCTTTGGGGCTGAATGAGACATTGATAACATAATCCTCATGCCCTCTGAGCGTCGTAATTAAAGTGCCATCAGGTTTCCACAGTTTTACCGTTTTGTCATAACTAGCCGTTGCGAGCAAGTCCCCTTTTGGGCTGAACGTTACACCCCTGACCCAATTTTCATGCCCCTCCAAAGTCTTAACTAAAGTGCCATCGGGTTTCCACAATTTTACCGTTTTGTCAGCACTGGCGGTTGCAAGCAAATCTTCTTTTGGACTGAATGCCACACTCAAGACTTTTTCTTTATGCCCTTTGAGCGTTGTAATTAAAGTGCCATCGGGTTTCCACAATTTCACCGTCTTGTCATCACTGGCTGTTGCAATTAAATTCCCCAAAGGATGGAATGCTACACCCCTTACCCCATCTCCATGCCCTTTGAGCGTTGTAACTAGAGTGCCATCGGGTTTCCACAATTTCACCGTCTTATCTACACTAGCCGTTGCGAGCAAATCCCCTTTGGGGCTGAATGCTACACCTAAGACCCAATCCTCATGCCCCTCCAAAGTCTTAACAAAAGTGCCATCGGGTTTCCACAATTTCACTGTTTTGTCACCACTAGCCGTTGCTATCATTTCCCCTGTAGGACTGAATGCCACGCCGACGACATCTTTTTCGTGTCCGTCTAAGCTATTAATTTGTTTTTCTCCTGACCAGTTAACGATTTCTTCGAGGAGGTTGGTAGCCTGTATCTGTGCTATTGTTCCATTTGCTCGTTTTTCGTGTTTGATAACTTCTAACTGTACGTCTAAGTTTTCCTCTCCAGAAACTAAGCGAGTGTCTAACAAGTTTGTCTGTGCTTCTAGTTCCCCAATAAGCGCGTTGTTCCACTGCCATACTGCTACTGCTGGCACACCAGAAATTGCCACAAAACTTGCGGTCAAAAAGCAAATATTACGCTGACGTTTACGTTGTTTATATTTCTGACTTTTTTGAATAAATTCTCGTTCATCTGGAGACAGTTCATCGCCCCGTTTTTCAAGTTGTTCCTCTGCTTGGCTGAGTGCCGCCCCCCGCAATAATAGTCCGTTATCTCGGTTTTTTTCCTGCCAATAACCCATAGAAGCCCGCAGTCGTTCTTGCCAGGTTCTAAATTCTCGGTCTGTTGCCATCCATTCCTTCAGTTGACCCCAATTTTTAATTAACGCTTCGTGGACGACTTCGACGGTTTCTTGTTCTTTTATATTGTCCGGTTGCGGTTGGGAATGGTCTGTTATTTCACGGGTAATAACAGTCCGACTGGTGACAACTAACCGCGAATCTGCTAATTTTTTAACTAAATCCCAATTAGTTTCGTTCAGTTCCGCTTTTGTGGCAACTCGCCGAGTGTCTTCGGTTCCCACACCAGGACGAACTAACTGCACAAATATTCGCCGAACTTGTTCTTTTTCTTCCGGTTTGAGTTTACTAAATTTATCATCAGCGTAGCGAGTTAATGCGCCGTCAACTTCCCCAATTTCTTCGTAGGCTTTGTGAGTTAACTGTTTGCCGTTTCGTTTTTTCCAGAGTTCGGTGAGGGCAAATTCTAATAAGGGTAAATTTCCCGGTTGTTTATCCACATCATCGAGAATGCGTTCAACCAGTCCGCTTTCAAAACTCACGCCCAATTTTTTTGCGGGTTTTTCAATCACATCTTGGAGTTCATTTTCATTCATCGGCCCCAGCATAATATTACCTTTTTGCAAGACATCAGCTAAAGGTCGATAAGAAAGCGCATTGCCTAAAAAATCTGCCCGCATGGTGCCGACTAATACGGTTGATAAAGAAGATTGTTCGGCGAAAGATTTAAAAGTATTTAAGAGCGTATCGAGAAATTGACGTCGGATTTTTTCATCGTTACAAAGGGTGTAAAGTTCCTCAAATTGATCGGCTATCAGTAAAATTCTGTTATGGGGATGATTGCGTTGTATTGTTGAAAAAACATCCGATAAAGGAACCGTATTATCTTGAAAATATCCCGCTAATTTACGAGCTTGTGCAATGCCGTCTGTTTTATCAAGATCGGGTTCATAGAGCGGAACTAACGCTTGAGCGAGTGCGTGAAACGGGTCATTTCCCGGTCTAAAATGAGTAAATTGCCAATTTCCAGCTTGCACTAATTTCGGCACCAATCCCGCTAAAATTACCGAAGATTTCCCACTCCCAGACGCACCCAACACCGGAATAAAATTGCGGGTTTCGGTATATTGGTACAGTTCTTCGACAAAGACATCTCGCCCAAAGAAGTATTCTGAATTCTCGTAACTAAAATGATATAATCCTTGATAGGGACAGATTAAGTTATCCTCTGTGTTTTCCTCAGTGAGTGTTGTAACGGTTTGTTGTTGATAATAGTAGTTGTAGATAATAGTTCGAGATTGATTAATACTTGTGGTTCCCTCCGTTGTATTCACGAAGTTCACAAGCGGATCTTTATTGCCAGAAATTGTTACGTCTCCAGCACTCTGACTCTTATTTAAGAGCGGTTTATCGTTTGTTTCTTCACTCATAATTGACTCCATCACTATTTTATTAATCTAATTTACGTTAAACAATTTGTTGGGTTTAGATCCCCCCTAGCCCCCCTTAAAAAGGGGGTAACTAGATTTTTAATTC
>NZ_LATL02000263.1 GCF_000972705.2 Limnoraphis robusta CS-951
TTTCGGTATGCCCTACCGTACTTGAGAAAAAAATGCTTGATTCTCTGTACTTGGTGCTTTAAGGTTTTATCTTGCCAAAGCATTTCTTGCAAGAACCCCATACCTTAAGTTTTCAAGGTTCATTGCATCGATTAGATGCTGGGTTTTTCAACTGGTTGAATACCCTGCCAGTTGAGTTATTATAGCATTTGAAAGAGCCTTATATCCCCATACCTAAAAGGTAGGGGCGTGTGCGGCAATTTTTGGTAACAAGCTGTTGGATGTTAAAACATCCCTAAAAAGGATGATGATTTGATTTGGGCGAGCATTGCCTTCACAATAAGATACCAGAAAGCGCATCTCTGCTTTCAGCTTTTTTTCACTCAGCCCGATCAGCCACATGATCCTGCGGCTTTGTTGCCGACTTCCCCTCAGTCCCGTTCACCGACTCTCGGTTAATTATCGCCATTGAATTGACTCACCCACGGCTTCGGTGATCGAAGGTTCGATAACTTCTCCCTGAAGCAATTGGGCGATCGCCTGTTTGAGATAGGGCCTACTGATTGACTCGGCTGAGTCTGGGTTATCATCAATTTGGCCACGATAACAGATAATGCCCTGTTGATCCAGTAAGAAGGCTTCTGGAATGACACGCGCCCCAAAGCAATTCGCGACATCTTGAGTCACGTCCCGAATATAGGGAAAATTCAGGTGATTGCCTTGGGCAAATTCCTTCATTTTCTCAAAATTGTCTTCTGGAGATCGGATCGCATCATTGGCGTTAATCCCCACCAGAGTGACACCTTGATCCGCATACTCCTGTTGAAGCTGTTTGAGACGCTCAAGATACAAAAGCACATTAGAGCATTGGTTCGACATGAAAATCACAGCAACTGCCCTATACCTCTCTAAATATCGAGCTAAATGATGCACCTCGCCATCTACTCCAGGCAGTTCAAAATCAGGAGCATAACTATTAATTGCAGTACCCTTCATGTTTAGACGTATTGCCAAATCTCTATCACAACAATAAACCAGCACGCACTCGTTTCAGTAGACCGATGCTCTAACCCCTACTTTAACTCACAATCTGAAAATCCCCTAATTCGTGACAGGGGAGGCGGAGGAAGTGGGGGAGAATTACCAGTTGAATTAAAAATCTCTACTGGAGTAAACCTGTCGCTAGGGCATGATATCCAATTAATTTATAAGTCAGTTTTGCGGATGTAAATTCAGAAACCACACAATCTGCTACAGGCGCCAACTCCATGACATCACAGCCAATAACAGTATGAGTGGTAAATAAACGCCGCAAAAATGCTAGCAAACCATACCAACTCAATCCTCCCGGTTCGGGTGTGCCGACTCCGGGCATGGAACTGGGGTCAATTCCATCTAAGTCTATCGTGAGAAAGACTCGTTTTGTGGGAATGGCGGCGATCGCTTTTTCGATCCAGTCGGGTTGAGTGGCGATGTCTCGCGCCCAAAATATGGGGAGTTGTTTTTCTTTGATTAAATTGGCTTCTTCGAGACACAAACTGCGAATTCCCACTTGAACTGTGGGTAGTCCCATCTCAACGACTCGCCGCATCACACAAGCATGATTGTGGATTGTCCCTTCATATTCATAGCGTAAGTCGCCATGAGCGTCAATTTGAACGACGGTAAACGGTTCATCCGACAGTTGTTGGTACCCTGCGACGACTCCTGCGGTAATACTATGTTCACCGCCCAAGGCAATCACAAATTTACCGGAACTTGCCAAATCATAAACGGTTTGTTGGGTAACTTGCAGCATTTGTTCTGATGAAACCGTTTGGCTGCGGGTATCAGCGATGGGAGAATGGGTGTAAATTCCCACTGCAAAACAGACTTCGCACTGGAGTTCGTCATCGTAGCATTCAAGCTGATGAGAGGCATCTAATAGGGCTTCTGGGCCGTTTTGACAGCCTTTGCGGTAACTGGTTGTTGCTTCAAAGGGAATCGGTAAAATGGCAATCTGGGCGGTTTCGGCGTCGGGTACAATTTCTGAACCTAAAAAATCAACGAGGGAAGTTGAGGTTAGGGTTGATGTCATCGGGGTAATCAATCGGTAACTAGGGGTTGAATAATATCACCCTAGATTTTGACATATTTAGAACGGATCATAGAACTAGATTCGGTTTCGGATTGAATGTTGTACCAATGTATTGCTAAAGGTTTTCTGCTTGTATTCTTGTTCACAGGGATGAGGCTGTTCGATGAACCAATGTTCGCATCCTGCTGAAGAGAGAGAAGAGATTTGACTTCCGGTGGTTTCAAATTTGCCGTGCATACAAATATTGCCTTTATGATCGCGTAAAATGGCTTGAGCGGTATCGAGTGTAAATTCACCTTCGTTAAGTTGACACAAGAGTTGAACCCGTCCTTCTCGGGAGTCGTGAGAGGGAACCTGTAGCCCACCTTCGGAAAAAATCTGAGCAAAATCAAAATCTTTTTCTCCTTTGCACCATCCCATTTCTATCGCGTAAGGAATCAGTTGAGGATGTCGTAAATCGCCTTGATTACGAATACTCAAATCATTAGAAATAGAACGAGTTCCGCTTGTAACCTGTTCAGCTATCCAATATTGACCTGCTGTTTCTAAAACCCATGCTTCTGTCGGATCAGCTATTATAAATGAGTTGTGATAAATCAGGGCAAAATGTTCGGCACTGTTTCCCCCTTGTCCATATTGTTCTAATAATTCTACTATACAATTTAGGGCTAAACTGGCAGTAGGGGAACGTTCTAGGGCGAGTCGCAATAAATCCATCCCCAACAAACCCGCACTATAATAAGGTTCAGTCGTCCAAACCGCTTCATTTCCGATGACAACTCCACACTCATTTGCACCCATTTCCGCCCCCCACATCCAGCGAGGTTTTGATAATATTAACGCTAATGTTTGGTTAACTTGAGGAATAGAAAGATAGGTACATTCTACTAATTCACCGGGAGGATGAGTCGTCGCGGGAATTGTCACCACATCTTGAATTTCTCCTTGTGGGCGATCGCTATTTTTGCCAAAAATAACATCCCCATTGAGTGTAGTATCGGCTAAGGCAACGAAGGTATCACACATCGCAACAAATTCCCCTGAATTTAGTCTTTACTTATTTTGTCTCGTTCACCTGTCGATCTACAGTCCCAAATATTAATGTTTTCTTTAAATTTTTGGCTGGACTCCAATACTCTTGATTTTTGATTCATTTCATAATGACTTAAGTCCGGTTTTAATTAATTCTGGCAAAATCAGAAATTGTCAAAATCCTGCCAATCCTGAAGATTGGTTTGAATCCGATTTACAGAATTTTGCAGTTCTTTTAACAAACTGTCTATTTTCTGGATAAACTCTCGTTCTTCGGCGTTGAATTTCCCCTTTTCCGCTTGAATTTCTAACTGTGACTTGGAAAGCAGAAACCGAATCAAAGGATCTAGATTAGATAAATTTTCGAGCGGTAAACTTGTTAATTGTTCAAAAATAGACAGATAATTTGCAAAGTTTAAATCGCCATATAAATCAGTATAATTGCTAGGATTATTGCTATCGTTAATGCAGCTTGAGTCGTTGTTTTTTTTTCTTTGGACAGAGCGGAGCTAGAAGTTGGAGAGGCTAACAATTGATTGCTATGGGGGATAATTTCCCATTCTTCACTTTCTATTCTATCAGACAAACCCCGCCATACTCCCGACGAACTTAAAGCCGATCTGGCTTTTAAGGTGGTGATAATTATCAAAAAACCATCTCTTGAGGGGATAGAAGATTTTTGCAGTTCTTCGGCTAATTCTTGGCGTAATTTGGGGCAATTTTTACCCAGTTTACAAACGGTTTCTGCTGGCTGAGATTCTAGATTTTCGGGAGATCCTAACTGTTCAATTGCGTTTTTATTAACTTGAAAACCGTATTCTCCGCCGATGCTAATCGCTAGATCAATTTCTGATTCTAGTTTATTTTTTAACGCCTGAATAGCGAGATAACGCAATTTGTTTTCGGCTTCTTCTGAGTTATAATCAACCCAAGCGATAGAATTTCTAACGGAGCGACCCATAAAATCTGCACGTTCTTCTCTGGCTTTTAATCCTGTTACAAGTAAGAGTAAATTAGAACCTTTACGGGCAAGAATAATTGAAGGTTTTTGATGATCGATAACGGTTTCAACACGTACTTCTGTAAAAATGGGTGGAGTTTCGCGAATCAGACTCTCTGTTTTGATTTTAAACCAAGAATAATCTTGATCTTCTTTTTGACCTCGACTCAGAATGTAAATAGTCATCGTTTGTTCCTCTAAATTTTTAAACTGTGTTTAAATCTATTTTAAATCTTTAACCATTGCTCACCTTTCAACACCACAAAACCATCACTGGTTTTACAGCTATTGGCAAATTGTTTAACTGCGGTTCTCAGGTAAGCATCCAGACTAAACCAATCCCGCAAAAAGTTAAAAATTCCCCAACTTTTTGAACGATCATCAAAATGTAATTTGAGCAAAAATCGCAAAAGATATCTGAGAGGTTGTTCGCTATCTTTCGGACTATATTGAGCATCGTGTCGGGTTTTACGGAAGTAGAAATGAGGATTTTTCTGTTCATCGTATTCAACCCGAGAAAAGATCACACTTCCCACCGTTTGAACGGGAGTAATAACACTCGCTATCCAAGGGCTAACTTTCTCAGAATCAAAAAATTGAATTAAATTTTCATAACTCTTTTTCACCCGTTCTATTAACTCTTTTGACTGCTTTTCATCTTTTAAATATTTCTCGCACTTGATTGGAGCAAAAATCACCAACCGGGGGGAATCTAAGCCTTGATAAGCGGCATTGAATAAGTCTTTAATTTGTTGGGGTCGATTAACTTTTTCGTTCAAAATCCCTTTTGGATCTTCCATCAATGCCGGAGCGTCAATTGCAATTAAAACCGCTACAGATTCTCGCAACAGTGTTCTGACAAATTCTCTTTCTTCTTTCGAGGCTTTGCTTCCCAAATAGCCGCCCGGATAATCTCTAAACCGCAGTTGTAAGGAAGGTTTCTCTCCTTTTCGACCCAAACCAAAGGTAAAAGAACGCAAAGAATCCGGGCCAGAAATGGCTTCTGTTCCTTGAATTCCCATTCTTCCTCTCGGTTCAAATACATCCAATAAACTCTTGAGATCGACTAAGTTATCTTGCAAAATTGCCGAGCTTTCATCATCGGGAGTTAGCTGTAAATCCGTCGAACCTATATTACTCTCAAACTGCTCATACATGGCGGTGATAAGTGTTGTTTTACCGACTCCACTGGGGCCGAGCATTGTAATTTGAAGTTCCTGCATTTGTATCCTAAATTAATCCAAAAACGTCATTAAATTTAATGGGTTGGCTGCCGTTGCTCGTTCAACAGAATCCATCCATTCTCGTCGAGTTCGTGTCCGTTCTCCCAACTGTTCAAATTCGTTAGGCCAAACATCGTGACGAATTTCTTCTAAGAAAATACGCCATTCATTTTTTACTTCTTTCGCTCGCAATACCCGATCCATAAATTCTTCTACGATAGCAAATCCGGCTTGACTCGGTTCGGCTAATAAATCATCTAAGGCTCGTTCGCATTTATAAACGGCTTCTGCTTGCAGAGATTTTAGACAATTTAAGACTTCTTGAGCGTTGGGAGAAGGAGAAAGTTGCAGGGAGGTTTCATCGGGGGTTAAATCATCAAGATGTTGGCGAATTCTGTGTTGAATTAAGCCTCGATAGGAGAGTTCAAAGTCTGCTAAAATTTTAAAGCCTCGCCACAATTCACTCGGTTTATTTTCGACGATTTCTTCTGGAATCAGTTCGGAAATTTTTTTCAAGAATTCTACCCCGGTACTCTCGGTTAAACTGCCCAAACGACCCCGCTCTATTAACACTTGAGCGACTTGAGATTTTACCCGATCTAATCCTCGTTTTAATCCTTCATCTAGGGATAAGAAATGTTGAGATAAATGGGAGCGAACTTCGTTGAGATATTCATAATAAGCGTTGGGATAGCCGCCCACACCATCACGCTTGCGATTAATTTCGGCTTCGGTGGGAATACCCGCATCTTCTCGACAGGCTTTAATAGTGTTTTCTACTTGTTGCTTGAAGTCGGCATCTTGTACATCCCGTTGTTCTCTGAGTTCTCGCAAAAGGGCTTCTAAACCTGTGGTTAAATCTTCCCAAAGTCGATCAAATAAGGTCACAAATAAGGGAAACCAATTGTCGCGTCCGGTGACTCGTTCTAGGGCTTTTTCGGCTTTTTCAAGTTCGGAAGAAACGGTCTTTTGCAGTTGAATTAAACGGTCTTGAGTTGAGGAGGCGTATTCAGCATCTAAAGCGGACATTTTACTCGCTAAATAGTTGAGAATTGGCTCTAGAATTTGTTGATTTACGGTTTCTACATCCGCACAGTTGGCAATCATATGATCGACCACATATAAATGCTTTTCTTCGCGAGTATTTGCCAGGTCTTGACAATAGAGGGAGTTGTCTGTAATTAAGGAATTATTATCTGTACGATTGAGAACAAGAAATGACCAAAGTTTTATGGGAAGTTCGGTGAGTGCAGAACTGGCAATATCATACAGTTTAACATCAACATCTGCCCAATATTCTCTGGGAGGTCGGGGCATTCTCACGAATAAAACAATATCAACATCTTGTCCGAGGGTTTTGATTAATCGTTCTTCATCTCCGAGTCCAGTATCACCCAATCCGGGCATATCAATTAAGGCAATTTGTCCGACATCGGAGTTGGGAAAAGTACAAACAATTTTGGCTTCTCGAACGGCTAAATAATTTACATGAACACGATTTCCACTCGGATCATCTTGAGCAATATATTCTCTAATTTGAGACTTGGGAATGCGACGGGGCGAAGGTTCGCCAAACAGATGACGGTATTTTTCGAGGTTTGTATGGTAGCGACGCAAGTGTTCGTACATCGCCCCACATTCGGCTTGTTTAGAGAGGTTTATCGGTAAATCTGGAAGCGGTTGGGTGGCAAATTCTTCTAAACTTAAAGGTTTGGCTCCTAGATAAAGTTTATCGTAATAAGGGGCAATTATTTCTTGTAAAAAACTTCGCTCGGTATGAAACCAAACTTCTCCATAAGTATCAACGCTGGGATTATGGTAAATTGTACTGCGAACTCCGGTACAATGTTGGCGATCGCCTGTGGGAATTTCCGAGGTTGTTAGACCTGACAAACTTTGTAATAAACGGCTTTTTCCCTGTCCCGCACGTCCGACTACACCAATATTGAGAGTATTACGAGAAAAACGGGATTTGAGTTGATTTAAAGCCAGCAATTCCGATTCAATACTTCTGATAATTAACGAGCAATCAATTTCTTTTAAATCTCCGCTTACATAGGAATCATTAACTGTTGTCAGAAGGTGATTTCGGTGTTCTTGAAGACGTTCAAATTGAGTGGAAAGTGATCGAAGATTCTTCTCAACTTTTTCGATTCTCAAGGCGAGAGGCTGACGTTGGTTAATAATGCTGGCAATCTGGGCAGCTCTATTCATGGGGATGGCTTTCGGATTCCAGGATGATGCAATTAATCATAACTTAAATTTGGCAAACTTGTGTATATTATCGTTAAATTTATTGATCGTGCGCTTGATTTATATTCATCTTAATCAGCCAACCTGTATAATATCTATCCATTAAAGCAATAAACGAGGTGTATCTCTTGAGTTCATTTAGTGAGTATAAACCTAGAGCTTCTCAGTATATCACATTCATGGATTCTGAGTTTTATCCTGACTATCTTGATGAAGCAAATACTATCTATGGCAGTGTTATAGAAGAGTTTGCAAACTTAGCCAACAAAGCTAACAACTCTGCAAATTTACTGAGAAGTATTACTGAAATTCCCAATCCATCTAGAACACAATTACTGCGCGTCTTCCGTAAATATGTATCACCAGATACTTCGGTTGAGATGTTAAAGGTCAAAAGAAGAATTTCCAGCATCATTGAAGACTATGGGCATCGATTTAGAGATATAGAAGAAGTCAGAGAAAAATTAGCAAGCCGTCCTAATCCTGATGAAGCATTAATGGCTATTCTAATGGAATATAAGAGCCGGGGACAGAAAGGATATGAATTAACAGAAGCATTTTTCCTGTGGTTTGAAAAAAACTTTGGAGCGGAGTATATAATTCAAGGCCCTCTAGGTGCAGGAAGAGATATAATGCTCAATGAAGTATTAGAAAATTGGGCAATAAAAACACCAGCAGACATTCTAATTTATCGTACTGATAAAACTCCTTTGGTTATTGGATTTGCACGCTACGATTCAGATCGAGGGGGAGCGCAGGAAGATGATCGCATTGGTGGCAATAGAGATAAGGTGACAGATATTCTCCAGTACGCAAATACTTATGATCTTCCTCTAAAAGTGTTCTTTTTAAATGATGGCCCCGGATTAACTCTTGGATCAATGTGGAATGATTATGCCTCCCTAGAACATTATGGACAAGGAAGAGTTCTGGTTTCTACTCTGAAAATGTTAGATGAAAGATTTACCAGAGATTGGCTTGAAAGTTAAGTTGTTTATCCCAATCTTCAATCAGAGTTTCTGGAACTTCCTCAAGATCTGATGCCATCTCCAAATATAAATCAAGCCCCCGTCGCAAAACTCTATTTGTATTAATCAAAGGCTGTTGTTTGGGTTGATTTCCATTATCCTTAACAAAATCACCCATTGCTTCAGTCCCTTGAACCAAGCGATGAATTGTTGTTTTTATGGCTAAAAGCGAATTATCTATCCCTATCCATTGTCTTTCTAATTCTTCCGCAACAGCAACGGTTGTTCCACTTCCCAGGAAAGCATCTAATATCAGATCTCCTGGATTAGAAGAAGCCAAAATAATTCGCTTAATTAAATCAGGGTTCTTTTCCGTTGGATAACCTGTAATCTTAATATTTTGATTGTGAGCATCCTTGAATTCAAGCCATATATCTTGAACAGCAATACCCTTACTATTATCAAGATATATTTTCCTTCTAGGATTACCTGTTGGAGACCAATAAATTTCACCTCTTTTATCCATCTCATCTAAAACTTCAGGAGGATATTGCCAATGTTTACCCGGTGGTGGGAACATTCCTCTCCAAGGTTGACCTGTTGCACCTTTTCTTTCACCTGGAGCATGAACAGGAACTTTTTTGTAGTGTCTTCCTGTCTCTTCTTCTATATACTGATATTCTTTTTTGGCTTTAGCATCTGTCCAGGATTCAAAGGGTTGATTCCACACATAATCATCACTTTTTGTATAGAAAAGGATATAATCTGATATATTTCCATACTGTTTGCGCGTGAAGTTTTTTGGGTTACATTTTTTGCGAGTAATCCAATTTCTAAAATTCTTTGCTCCAAAAATCTCGTCCATTAATATTTTGACCGGAAAAGCCATCTTTTCATCTAGATGAACATATATAGATCCATGATTTGCTAATATTTCTCGTAGTAAAATCAATCGTTGACGTATAAACTCTAAATAATCTGCTCCATCAATTAAATCGTTGTAAGCATGGGTTTGATTTCTAGACTCAAAGCCAAATCCAGTAGCGTAGGGAGGATCGATATAAATTAATCCAACTTTCCCTACAATATTAGGATAATCTAATAAAGTTCTAAGCACTCTTAGATTTTCCCCATATACTAAGTAACTTTTCGGTTGTTTTTCCACGCTAGCAACGCAATGTAAGTTTGCGGGAGGAGTTTGAAATATATCTTCAGTACAAACTTTTCCTTCATACTCCAAGCGGAATGATAACTTACTGCTATTTTTTAAACCATTTTTAGATGGATTTGAATGAGGTATACCTGTTGCCATTGTAATTAAGAGTTGTACCCAATTTGTTGTTGTTTTTGTTGGCTTTAAAGTTTAATAACAATAAAGCTTTGACAATCAACACTATATCATTAAATTTTATGTTTTGCAAATGTTTGTAACATTTAAAAAGTGATAAAAAAGCAATCAAATAAAGTTAAGAGTAAAAATTTTTTATGGTTTAAATTAAACTTGAATTCTGGCAATCAATACTTGAGACTGTTTAAAAATTTCTTTTTAAGTTCCGGTTTAACTTTCCGATCTTCCCTAGATAGAATATTTAAAATGTGTAACAGTAGAAGAATAAAAGACCCTGAATACAGGAGTATTGCAGATGACAACCACTACACCCTCACCGACTGCAAAAACTTTTAAACAGCTTCATCTTGTCAAAACCCCTGCTTGGTGGCAAACAGCACGAGCGCTTTTTAATCATTTAGACTATCTTGAAGAAAGTCGGGCGCGTTACGGAGATAATTTTGGCGGCGCATCAACAGGCTTTCCAAATTATGCCATATTTAGTGATCCAAAAGCGATTGAACAAATTTTTACACTGAACCCAAGTTGTTTTGATTCGGGTAATAGTAACAAAAGTCTTCAACCTTTATTGGGGGATTTTTCTTTAGTGCTTTTGGATGGGAATACTCATGCTCAACAACGCAAACTTTTGATGCCTCCTTTTCATGGGGAACGAATGAAAGCTTATGGTAAAACAATGTCTTAAATTACCCAGCGAGTGATGCAATCTTTGCCGAAAGATAAACCGTTTCAAATGCGAAATGTAACACAAGAAATCACTTTGAGGGTGATTTTGAATACGGTTTTTGGCTTAGATAAAGGTGAACGCTTTGAACAATTGCGACAACTGCTGAGTGAATGGTTAGATACGTTTAATTCGCCGTTTAAAGCCAGCTTTTTGTTCTTTCCTAATTTTCAAAAAGATTTGGGTGCTTGGAGTCCTTGGGGGCGATTTATACGGCTAAGAAATCAAATTGATCAACTGCTGTATGCCGAAATTCGCGATCGCAAAAATCAACCGATGAGTGAAGATATTCTAAGTTTAATGATGGCGGCGCGAGATGAAAATGGCGAACCGATGAGTGATCAAGAATTACGAGATGAGTTGATGACGTTGCTGTTTGCAGGGCATGAAACAACCGCTTCTGCATTGGCTTGGGCGTTTTATTGGGTTCATTATCAGCCGGAAGTTTTAGATAAATTATTGGATGAACTCAGCCAATGTGATCTGGAAACTGATCCGAGTGCGGTGATGAAATTACCCTATTTGAATGCCGTTTGTTCAGAAACTTTGCGAATTTATCCGATTGCTATATTTGCGTTTGTTCGCAAGTTGAAAGTTCCGATGGAAATTCTGGACTATCAGTTTGAACCGGGAACACAATTAATTCCCTGTATTTATTTAGTACATCATCGGGAAGATATTTATCCCAATTCTAAACAGTTTCGGCCTGAACGTTTCCTCGAACGTCAGTTTTCGCCCTATGAATTTTTCCCGTTTGGCGGTGGAAATCGTCGCTGCATAGGGTATGCGTTTGCGTTGTTAGAAATGAAGTTAGTGTTAGCGACGGTATTGACTCAAACACAACTCACATTAACTGAAAATCGCCCGATAAAACCTGTCCGTCGAGGATTAACGTTTACTCCCGAAAATGGGGTTCCAATGCGGGTTAAAGCGTAGAGATGGAACTGAAAAAAGGAAAAGAATAAAAACCACAAAGACACAGAGACACAAAGAGGAAATCCGCGTGTTTTTGTGGTGAGTTTTTCCTTAAAACTCTGGATTATCCTAGAATTAACCGCCAATTCCTAAGCGACTGGCTAGGGCTGGAGTTAACGGAAATAGGGTAGCAATCATTAGAAATAATGCTAATAATCCTAACGCTGCGCGAGTATCATCGGGTTCGGTTAATTCGTTTAAACTGGGGCGTTCTAGGTTGCGTTGTAGGATTAAAATAACCACTGCCCAATACAATGCTAGAGAGTTTGCTAAGGAAGCGATTGCCAGTACAATAAAGGTGGCTAATGTTGAACGTCCGGCAATTTTACGCCCATAAATTGCTTGTAGAATGCGTCCCCCATCTAGTTGTCCGGCTGGCATCAAATTAATCGCTGTAATTACTAATCCTAACCAGCCAATAATCATTAAAGGATGAACATCAACAATCGGTTCATTTAATGCTGAACCTAACACCGCTTTGGCTAAGGTTCCGACTAAAACTGATCCTTGAAAATATTCAGTGGGAATTTGAAAGAAACTGCCGGGATGAGATAAAACTAACCCAACTAACAGCATTCCCAGTGAGAGTAAACCGCCTGCTGCTGGCCCTGCTAAAGCGACATCAAATAAAACGGTTCGGTTGGGAAGAATAGATTCAAAACGGTTAAACGCCCCAAACGTTCCAATTTGAATGGTGGGAATAAAAAACGGCCAGCCAAATTTAACTTGATGACGTTTTGCCATCAGTTGATGAGCAATTTCATGGATAGCGAGAATGGAACATAAACCGATCGCAATGGGTAGAATTTCAGCATAACGGTTAGGTTCAGTAAAAAAGTCAAATCCGAGTAACAAACTTCCCGCTTCAAAGGTGGTGAAAACGCTGACTAATAGTAAAATAATCGCTAAGACCTTTTGGGGAATTGTTGTCGATTGAGGATCGTTTTTACGGGGAAGAACGATAATAACGGGTTTTCCTTCGGGGTTTTCAACTAAAAACAGTCGGAAGCGATCGCCTGTTTGTTGCTGCAAATTCTCGGATAAGCGAGTATAAGCTTTATCGGCGTCGGTTCGCAGGTTTCCTTTGAAGATTACCCCTTCTTGATAGGGTAGAGTTTCGGTGGCGAAGAAAGTATCGATCCCAAAAATACTTTGAATAATTTTCAGATCTTCGGCGGGAATAGGTGTCGGTTTGTCTTGAGAGAGTGAGAGGGTTTCAACAGACTCGACGGGTGTTTTTTCTTCGGGTTCGCTGGGTTTGTCGCTCTCGGGGACGGTAGAATGATCTTGAGACTCAGAACGTTTTTGCTGATCCTCACTGGCTAAAACCCGCAGTTTTCGACCGAAGATGATGTATAGTCCTGTTGAAGCTAGGAATAAAAAGAGGATACTGGCTAGATTGAGGTAAATTCCGGCAGCCGCCAGTGCAAAAAAGAGCAACCAAGGTGCCATTAAAACCACTGACTGCAACCAAGATAGAACCCCGAGTTTACCATAGGGTTGAGCGCGATAGTAACCCCAACCCACGATTCCCAGGGCAATGAATAGGATGAAAATAGTTGTATTGTCAAACGCAGTAAACATTCTAGACCTTCAAACTTGGAGCAGACAACGCTTGAGGCGATCAAGCATCCCTCTAGTTTAGGATAACGCCTCAGCAAAATCTTTCAGAATCTAGTTAGCCGTTAAAAATAGACTATTTTCTCCCCTTCAGCCAATAAGTCATCATACGACCAATGCCTTTGACCTGAATGAACCCTCGTTCCTCAAAGATATACTGATCTTTCAATAACCCCTGAGTTGCGGTGGTGACTTGTATTCGTCCGGTTTCTCCGTGAGACTCCATCCGGGAGGCTACATTAACCGCATCTCCCCATAAATCATAGATAAATTTGCGGGTTCCGATGACTCCGGCTACGACTGGCCCGGTATTAATGCCAATTCGCAGACGAAACGGTTGACCATCATGGCGTTGGAAGCGGTGTATTTCCTGTTGCATATCTAACGCCATTTCTGCGATCGCTTTTGCATGATCATCTTTTGGCGTGGGTAAACCGCCGACAACCATGTAAGAATCTCCAATGGTTTTAATTTTTTCTAGGTCATGTTTTTGGGCTAACCCATCAAAGGCTGAAAAGATCTCATTGAGTACATCGACTAATTCTGTGGGGGCAATTTGAGAAGAAAATCCGGTAAAATCAACGATATCTGCAAACATGATCGTCGCTTTATCAAAGCGTTCAGCAATCGAATGGGGAGCTTGTTTGAGTCGTTCGGCAATAGATCGGGGTAAAATATTCTGCAACAAACGCTCAGATTTTTGCTGTTCTGTTCGCAACGCATCAAGTACCCGACGCCGTTCAGTGGTGTTTCGCGCTACCCAAATTACGCAGTTATTGGGCATGGGAGAAACGGTTGCAGCAAACCAAATTAATTCTGTGCTTTCGGGGTTGAGGGGAGAATTTGTCGTTTGCAGTTTACCCGATTCTGATTGTTCTAAGGGCAAACTATACTCAACATTCAGGGTTTTTCCGGTTTCTAATACTCTTTGAATGTGACTATAAAACATTCGAGCTTGTGCAGGGGGAAACACTTCAAATATACTTTTTCCTAACCGATCTGGTGTCGGACTGTACAAAACTTCTGAATTGGTGGTGACAATTTTCTTGTAATTTCCCTGAGCATCAAAGACGGTAATTACATCGGTCATGGCTGCAAACAAGGCTCTGAGTTCGGCTTCTGACGATCGCAAAGCCCCTTCAATACGCCGACGTTCTGCTATTTCTCTGACTAATTCAGCCGTGCGTTCTTCTACTCGTGACTCTAAAACATCCATTGCCTGTTGAAGTGCATCTTCGGCTTGTTTGCGTTCGGTGATATCAACGACTGTTCCTTCATAATACAACAGGTTCCCCTGATTATCTCGCACGGCTGAGGCATTTTCAGAAATCCAACGAAACTGACCATCAACCCGGCGAATTTGGGACTCAAAATTGACAACAGCGCCCTGTTGGTGAATGATTTGTACAAATTTCTGACGACGCTCGGGATCAACATAGAGTTGATTTCCCACATGAGTCAAATTGTTGATTAAAACTTCGGGAGATTCAAAACCATAAATCCTTGCTAAAGCAGGATTTGCACTCATAAAATATCCCTCTGGTGTCGTTTGAAAAATTCCTTCAACGGCATTTTCAAAGATACTGCGATAGTTGGCTTCTGCTTGTTTACGGGCGGTGATGTCTATTCCGACAAAAAAGGCGGCTTTCTTCTGATTATATTTATGAGCAACAATCAAATAATTCCGCAGTTCTCCTCTGACGATTGAGACAACTTCTCGTTGAGCATCCGATTCTGAACTGGCAAAGAAATCTCGAACAAATTGGTTAAATTGCGGACTAACATCTAAAAAACCAATATGCTTGTTGACAAATTCTTCGGGAGTTAATTCAAAGGTTTTTGCAAGATAACGATTAACGCCTAAATAATGTAGGTCTGAACTAATCCAAGAAACCGTTCCGGGTACAACATCTAAAACAGCTTGTAACTGATCTTGAGTATTTTCTAGAGCGGCTTCTGCTCGTCTTTGATTACTCAGATCAATCCCCACAACAAAAGCTTCTTTGTTTTGATTGTACTTTTGAGCAACAATCATATAATGTCGTCGTTCACCTCTCACCCGAGCCGAAATTTCCCGATAGGCATTCACTTCAGGTTGGTTAAATAATTGTTTAACAAATTGGTTAAACTGGGAACCTCCGCCCAAAAATCCTATCGGTTGATTGGCAAAATCTTCACGGGGGCGGCTGTGAATGTTGGCTAAGGTTTGATTGACTTCAATGTAGCGCAGATCTGAACTTATCCAAGATACTGTTCCGGGTACCGCTTCTAATACGGTTTGTAGACGAGCATTGGCTTGTTTGAGGGCTTCTTCTGCGCGTCGGCGTTCGCTGATATCAATTCCGACGACAAATGCTGCTTTGTTGTTATCATATTTCCGAGCAACGACTAAGTAATAGCAGGGTTGATTATTGATATTGGTCATCACTTCCCGAGACATTTCGAGATCCCGACTAGCAAATAATTTTTGTACAAAGTCGTTAAAATCAGAGCTAGATCCAAGAAAACCAATGTGCTGACCTGCAAATTTTTCCCGAGGTATATTGAACATATCGGCGAGTTTTTGGTTCACCTCGATGTAGCGCAGATCAGACTCTACCCAAGAAACGGTTCCGGGTACGGCTTCTAATACGGCTTGTAGGCGAGTATTGGCGGTTTGCAGGGCGAGACGGGCTTGTTTATGTTCGACGATTTCTTCGACTAAACGATCATTGGATTCTTTGAGGGCGGCGGTACGTTCTTCAACGATTTGTTCCAGGTTTTCGTTAATCTTTTTGAGTTGTTCTTCATAGCGCTTGCGAACTTCGATTTCTTGCTTGAGTTGGGCTTGAGTCGCTTCGAGTTCAATGGATTTTTGTTCGAGTTGTTCGGCTCGTTCGATGCTATGACTGACTTCAGCTAGTAAATGAGTCACCATTTCCGAGGTATTGAAATGGCTTTCTTCAAATCCTAGCCAGGGAAGGGGTTTGATGCGGTTGGGTGTGGAGTATATCACTTCAAATTGTCCGTTGGGTAAGGCTTGACCAATGCGACAAACTTTGGAAACATGATGATTGGGTTTGATGCACACAAATCCCCCCGGAGCCGCAAAACTGACCCCATAGGCAGCCGTGCGAATGCGATCAACATCAAAGGAATGAGCCAGTTCAACGGCTTCTTTCCAGAGGTAAACTTGGGTATAAGCAGCTTCAATCGGATCGCTGGTGACGCGATTATCCCCATATCTGGCTTGAAAGTTGGCAACAAATTGCCGATTTTCTGGGGTGTCGAGACTTTGGAAGTAACTCCAACAGCTTAAATGTCCGACAGCCGCTTCTCCGATGGTTTGGAGTTCGGTTTCGGAGACAGATGTCGCCATAATCGGGATGTCTTGAGCGGTTAAACCTGCCCCTTGAAACTGACGATAAAAGGCGATATTGCTATCCCCGGTGAGGGTGTTCAAAATGACATCCGGTTGGGCTTGTTGGATGCGAGTGATAATGGCGCTGAAGTCTTGTGTTCCCATAGGGGCATAGGCTTCCCCGACTACTTTTCCCCCCAGTGCTTTGAGTTGGATTTTCACTAATTTATTGACGGTGTGGGGGAAAACATAGTCGGAACCGAGGAGATAAAACCGTGATCCGATGTTTTGCATCAACCAGTGAACGGTGGGTTCGACTTGTTGATTGGCACAAGCTCCGGTATGAAAAATATTAGGGGAGTTTTCTAGTCCTTCATAGTGGATGGGATACCACAGTTGAGCGTTGTAGGCTTCTACGATCGGTTTGACTGCCAAACGTGTCGCCGATGTCCAACAGCCGAAAATGGCATTGATCTGATGTTGTTGAATGAGTTTTTTAGCTTGTGAGGCGAATGTTGCCGGACTGGATGCACCATCTACAATCACGGGTTCGATGAGCTGACCTAAAACACCTCCAGCTTGGTTAATTTCAGCGATCGCCATTTGTTCAGCATCAATGAGCGGAGATTCGCTAATCGCCATTGTCCCACTCAATGAATGCAATATTCCGACTCGTACACCTGGCATAGCTTGTCACTACTGGTTTAAAGAACAACAACCCGTCACGGGTCCTGTGATGTCCTGCACCCTGATCTCACACTGATGAGTGTTAACACCCAGCAGATACACTCTTGAATTTCACAACGACGCAGATGCAGATTGGTCAAGTCTGATCTGGCGATCGCACGCCCGAAAAACGTCAAAGAACTCGGTGGGCTATTCAGCTGCTTACCGCTTGGAGTCCAGTGTTTCTCCGCAAGCTCCCGTTATAATCTTCGATTTAACGGGAGAAGCTGACTGGTCTGCTGTAGAGACATTCATTCAACCTCTCTACAATCTTCTATCACCCCGGTTTCTTCGGATTTAGAGCTTCTTCTCTACAGAATCGTATACACTTAACAGCTTCCCCAAATGCTTACTTCCCTGAGAGAAAAATGGTTTAGAAGCCTACTGATTATCTTCCCTAATCGGTCAATTCAGCTTAACTTTTTACCTAAAACTCTACCCATATTTTATACCATTTATAGAACAGCTTTTAGGTTAAAAAAGAGTGAATGACTTTGGGAAAGTTAATCATTACCCGATGCGTGTAGATTTGATAATCTTATAATATTACCATTTTTCACAGATATATTAATAATGCGTTACAGAGTTTAACGTTGCTTTATATCGAAGGTGAACTACCCAACGCCAAGCTTACGCTATAGCGTGGGCTTCTGACTTCACGGGGGATTGCTTAAAGGAGTGGTGTTGACATAGACTGATTCACCCATCCTAGACGGCGAATGGCTTCCCCCCCTGTCCTTGATCGCTGCACGGGCGGGGTTATTTAGATTGTCTGTGGGAAAACAGAAATTCGGTCCCAGGCGCGCTCCTACAAGACTGTTCACTACTATACAAGACCACATTCAACGACCTTTTCAGACATAATCTGGGCGTGTTGCCACCAGTGGCCCGAACCGATAATCCAAATTCGAGACGGTAAATGGCCAATCGGAGCCGAGCGATTAAATCTAAAGCCTACTGAGGGATTATGGGGATTGTAAGTTAACCAACCGAGGCGATCGCAAAATTGAGCATAATCTCCCTCAACCTCTTCATAAATGCGAGTCTGTACACTAAACCCAAAGCGTCCTTGACTATATTTGACCCATAAACGATCGATTGTTCGCAAATCTTGACTAGGCAGTTGTTTCAACTCAAGAGCATGAAGATAACAGCGTTTAGGATGACCCAACGCTTGACACAATACGCCCCAAGTTTCCTCGTCGGCGGCTTTCCAATTTTGCGCGGCTAAAAAATGTTGTAACTTGCTATAATCAACGCCAACCGCAGAACTAAGATCATCTATCGGTTGACTCAAACCGGGTAAAAACTGAGTCACAATCCCAGGTAATCTCCAGCGAAATTGAGCAAGACTCGGCTGTTGTTTGGGGCGAGAAGGGGGCTTCAGAGGAGTCCGGGTCGTAATTGCTGTTTTCGGTGTATTCAGTGCTTGTAAGACCTGTTCGGCGTTGGCATAACGTCGGTCAAGAGAATGTTGGACTAAGCGATCTAAAATCACCCCTAAACGTTCACTCACCCGAGATTGAGGAGTCAGGAACTCTCGCCAAACCCAGCGTTGATTGACTTCATCATACAATTGCCAAGGCGAAACTCCAGTTAGTAAATACAAACAACTTGTCCCCAAACCATACAAATCACTCGCTGGAAATGCCTTTCCTCGGGTTTGTTCGGGCGCCATAAACTCCGGAGAACCGACTACCGTTCCGGTTTGATTGATTGCGGTATTGCTCAGTAGTTTAGCGACTCCAAAATCAATTAAAACCCATTGATGTTCTTTGCGGCGTACAGAGGGCGAACTTAAAATAACGTTTGAGGCGCTGGTTTTAGAGATTCCAGGGCGAGTGAGGATGGGTTCAACAACTTCGCTTAAAGCGTTTTCTGCTTCCAAAGCCAAGGGAGAACGTCGTAAAATATTCGCAGGTTTGAGATCCCGATGAACAATCTGATGTTGGTGAATATACTGCAACACCGGAAGCAAGCCCCGCAAGAGTTCCCATATTAGGGCTTCGTTAAAGATTCCCTTTTGCTGAAACTCTTGTTCTAAGGTTTTTCCGGCAATATATTCTTGAACGAGAAAAAGTTGTTTATTTTGCTCGAAATGGGCGAGTAATTGGGGAATTTGTGGATGTTTCCCCAACTGTTCGAGACGCACGGCTTCTTGACGAAATAGTTTAGCGGCTTTTTGATAACGGTTAACGTGATGATCAAGAAAATGAAATTGTTTGATCGCACAAGGTGGTTTTGAGGGAATGTGTTCATCGACTGCCAGGTAGGTCTTCCCAAAACCGCCTTCTCCTAAGATTTGAATCGGACGATAACGATTTTGTAATAACAGTTGTTCACCGCAACTCAGACAACATTCGGCGCTATCTGGATTAACAGGACTGAGACATTGAGGATTTATACAGTAACTCATCGTTGTGTAATGGCTGGAAATATTGATTCAATTCTGCCCTTGATTTCGCGATTCTGATCAGATGACTTTTAGTTTAAAGCATCAGTTTCAAACGGTTTTCCGCTTGTTTTAAGGCATCTTGCGGGTTCTCGCCGAGTAGAGAGGCTTCTATGGCTCGACCTAAATTTTCTGATAAGCGACGATATCCTGCAATAATCGGCCGTGATCGCGCCCAAGCCATCTGTTTTAAAAATACTTGTAAACTGGGTTTTTGGGATAAGTAATCTTGATATTTTTGACTTTGACGGGTTTTTAAATTAACGGGTAAATATCCCGTTCCTAAACTCCATTCGGTTTGAAATTCCTCACTCAACACATAGTCTAAAAAGGTCAGGGCGGCTTGTTGTTGTTGGGGAGTGGTTTTCATTACAAATAAATGTTCACCGCCTACAACGGTGGCTTGTTGTTTTTGGGCGGGAATGGGAAACACCCCGTAATCAATTCCCGCAGACTGCAAAAATCCTAACGTCCAAGGCCCGGTAATTTGCATTGCCACCTTACCCGAAATAAAGTTATCCTGTTCATAGCCTCGTTCTGGTGCAGACAGGATCGCCGAATTGTCGGTGATTAAATCTGACCAAAACTTCAACGCGGCGATCGCGCCGGGATTCACTAAGTTGACTTGATCTTGATCGATTAATTCACCTTCGGCGCTATACATAAAAGGCAGCCAGGTAAATACTGTCCATTCTCCTTTTCCCAGGGGTAAAACGATACCATGTTGATCGAGTTTTCCATCTCCATTGAGATCACGGGTGAGTTTTTGGGCGGCGACGCGAAATTCTTCCCAGGTTAAAGGGAGTTTGGTGATTCCTGCTTTTTCAAATAAACTCGGACGATAAAATATTGCGGTATTATTGGTTGCCATTGGAATTGACCAAATCTGTCCATTTAGTTCCATCGCTTCAAATAATCTCGGATCAATTTCAGCTTTTCTTGGCGATTTATTCAGCCATTCTTCTATCGGTTCAATCGCATCGAGTTCAACCAGTTGACCTGTAATTTGAGGACTATACCAGAGAATATCAGGCGAGGCGTTTCCAACAACTGCTGTTAAAATTTTCGGCATTTGTTGATCGGGTTGACCAATATAATAGGCGTTGACATTAATTTGGGGATGAGTTTGATTAAACCCATTGACTAATTTTTGAAAGACATCTCGGTTGGGCGGGGGATTAATTCCATGCCAAAGGGTTAAATTAATCACTCCCGGTTCAGTTGGGGTTTGAACTTGACAACCGCCACAGACGAACAAGCAAAGACTGAGGAGGATGACTCCCCAGGTTTTCAAGCCTTGATTAAAAATTCGCCAACACCGAGAGAACATTTGCATGATAAGATCTGATTTGGGGAACTTTCTTAGTCTTTTCTTGCTCATGTTATCATTTTCAATGCCTAGTATTTGGCAGAGCTATCAGCAGGATGCTTTTCATCTCAAGCAACACTTACAAGATTATTTAAAGTTGGATCAACCGACTCTCGAAGCACAACTACAGTCGAGTCAGCAATTACTCGCTGAACTGGGTTATCGGGATTTTGACTGGGAAAATGCTTCTCTATTTTACCGTGAAAAAGTCGGTGAGATCTATTTATTTGAGTTGGGAGCTTGGCATCTCTCCAGTCAAGATTACATTGGGAATACCTTGCGTTTGATTACGGATTATGCTCAAGGTCATGTGTTAGACTTTGGTGGAGGGATTGGGACTCATGCGATCGCCGCAGCTTTATCTCCCCAAGTCGAACGGGTCACTTACTGCGATATTAACCCGATTAATCAAGCTTTTTTTCGATATCGCATTGAACAATTAGGACTGAGTGATAAACTTAAGATTCAGTCTGAGATTTCATTATAAAATCAGTTTGATACGATTCTTTGTTTTGATGTTCTTGAACATTTACCTGATCCCAGTCAACAGTTACTCACGTTTCATAAGTTGATGTCTGATCAAGCCAAAATTATTCTCAATTGGTACTTTTTCAAGGGAGAACATCAGGAATTTCCATTTCATTTAGATGATCCTAAAAAAATCGATGTATTTTTGAGAACGATTCAACAGAATTTTCTAGAAGTTTTTCATCCCTATTTAATTACTGCTCGCTGCTATCGCAAGTTAATTGTTCCAAACTAATCTCAATTTGAATCGAAGTTCTCTAGCCTTGGGGAAGATTTAAAAGACGTTGGCTGTATGGCGATCACAATTCAACTCAAATCTTTGGTTAAAGTTGGTTTCACCATAGAGATTAAAGCATTAAAACAGACCAACCTGTTACCGGATCGGGGGGTAAAAAGTTAAATTGCAACCACTCAGAACTGTTGAGAAGCCGACGAATTGACTCTTGAGTTTGGGGGCGATCGCCGTTTTTTTTCTCAGAGCAAAGATTTTCCTAAAAAAAAGGCTGAAATTGCTTCCAAGTTTAGGTTTTAGCGATCGCCAAAAATTTGAATGAAACAGCCCTGCTGGGGGGCAGGGGGGATCTATAATGATGATAAATTGTTGGATTTTACAGGTTACAATTCGCCAAACGAGAGAAAACTAATCGATATATTCCTAATTTTGCACCCTCACGGCGACCTAGAGGACCCAAACCCCTCGGAAGGTGTCCTTTTGGTGCCGATAGAGAAAAGTTGAGGTTGTCAGTTGTCAGCCATCCATGCTTCGTTTTCCAGCCAATTTCCTCCCCAAAACGATACCATCCGGTTTGATTGTATTGTCCTAATTTGTTTCCGGTTTCCAGATAAATCTGTTTCTGAACAGTAAAACCAAAACGGACATTACTATATTTAATCCAAAGGTTGTTAATCGTGCGAAGTTCTTCACAGGGAAAATTGTCAATTGAGCCTGTATCTAACCATCCATCTTTGTCCCTTCCCGCCACTTTTAACATGAGTTTAGCAGTTTCTTCGTCCGCATCTTTCCACTGTTTCTGACTCAAAAAATATTGCAGAATAGAGTAATCTACTCCTCTGGCTGAAACTACTTTTATTAACTGTGTTGGGGGCGGTGGCGGTGGCGCTGCAATTACTTTTGTTAACGATGTTGGGGGTGGTGGAGGCGGAGGTATGCGAAGGATTTTGGAAGGTGCAGCTTGAGATGAAATTGCATTCACAATTTCCCGAATAGACTGATACCGTTTTTTCATCGCCTGCTGTAACATCTTATCTAAAACTTCCCCCAATTTTTGATTAATAGGATTGGTTAAATAATCCCGCCAAACCCATTCTCCCTCGCTGACATCGTACAATTGAAAGGGTTCAACTTGGGTTAACAGATGAATACAAGTCACCCCCAAACTGTAAATATCACTGCTAAAATTTGCTTTTCCCAAAGCTTGTTCGGGTGCCGCATATCCAGCAGAACCAATAGTTGTTCCGGTGACGGCTAAGGCGGTACGAGTCGCCAATTTCGCCGCACCAAAATCTACTAAAAACAGTTGTTTATCGGAAGCTCGACGAATCAAATTGTCCGGCTTTACATCCCGATGAATCACTTGATTTTTGTGAACAAAATATAAGACCGGAAGTAATTTTTTGAGCAGTTGTAAAATTTGAGTCTCGTTAAAAGTTCCCGACTCGTCTAACTCTTGTTGCAGGTTTTTCCCTTGAATATATTCTTGAACTAAATACTGACGTTTATCTTGGGTAAAATAGGCGTAAAGTTCGGGAATTTGCGGATGTTTTCCCAACTCATCCAAACGAACCGCTTCCTGTTCAAAAAGTTGTTTGGCTTTCTCTACGGTTTCTGTTCCCTGCGCTTGCGGAAAAAACTGTTTGATCACACAAAAGGGTTTTGAGGGTTTGAACTCGTCTATCGCTTTGAAGGTGCGACCAAACCCGCCTTGACCGATAATTTCTACTGCTCGATAACGTTCGGCTAATAGTAATTTTACACCACAACGCTGACAAAATAGAGTGTTTGGCGGGTTATTAAACAAGCAGTCAGGATTCAAACATTGGCTCATCCCAGGCGACTCCAAGCAGTTCCATTTTCCTATTTTAGATCGGTTTTTGCTAGGAATTTTAACAAATTTTTTTGGTGTTTCAGAGTTGAATAATTTATGCTAATTTTACCGTGAATTTTCTGATGCACCCGAAGTACAAGTCAAAAACCCGGTTTCTGTGAAAAACCAGGTTTTTTTAGTCTCTATATTTTAGCGTTTAGAGGTTGAAACCCCAACGGTAACTTTAGAAATAGACTTTTTTTGCGTTTGAGAAACTGACGGTAACAAAGCTGATTTCAGGCGATCTGATAACTGCTGTAAAATCGTTAACGCAACGGGTTCGAGTTGACGCCGAGAAAGGGGTGCGATAAACTTATCCAAAGGATTAAAATCGACCAGATATTGACCGATTTGAACGCCAAGCGGTTCGAGGTGTTTTCCAGGTATTTCTTGATGAATGAGGTTTTGATTGTTGAGTTGCTGAATAAACCAGTAAACCCCTTTTTGTTTATTACTCTCATTTCCGGCGATATCATCGGATTTAAACGAAATTAAACCCGTAATATTAAACAGTTGACTCCGATGAATCATACATTGAGTTTGACTGCGACTCGGTAACACTCCTAAGCCAATTTTATCGATAAAATGAGCGATAGATTTAATCGGAATAGCGCTTTCTGTATCGCTAATATCAGGGGCGAGTAACAGCGAAGGTTGATTGAATATTGCTTTTTGATCACCTAACCGACGACGAATTTGATCAATTTCTTCTTGATCAATACAGTCTTGAAGGTAGGTTAACCCATTTTGATCGCTCAAAAGTTCTAGCAAAGCAATATATTTGCAGCCTAAACTATGACCGATCCAGAAGTAATTAGAATTATCCAAATAGAATTCTCCGTCATAACCTGCGGCTTTTGCTTTCTCAACGAGTAAATTTTGGAGTTCGTTTTGTTCTTCTAATAAACTCAGTGAAACTGACCAATGCTCAAAGGTAAATCGAAAGGGAATCGCAACAATAGTATAACCGGATTTAAATAATTTTTCCAGAAAATAGCGATAAGATAGGGTGGGAAATGAACCAAAAAACGCGCCACCAATAAATCGAATAATCCCTTTGGGTTGAGGATGGAAAGCAACCCAACTAAAACCTACAGGTTCAAAGCGAAATTCAGTAGACATAATTAAATTCGAGTGTGATTAAAAGCAAGTTGATTAACCTATCTCTAACTTAACGTTTGTTATAGAGTGATGAATAGTCGCTTTTTTGCATTAACTCAGGTGAGTGTCACTCATTTGTGCTTTCAATCTTTCCCAAAAACCCGGTTTTTATTCAAAACGTTTTCAATTCTGTAGGGGTGGGTTCTACAAGTTCTGTAATACCCCTCGACAATTGAACTAAACCCGCCCGACCCCACCATTGGCGCAGTCTGTAGGGGCGGGTTCTACAAGTTCTGTAATACCCCTCGACAATTGAACTAAACCCGCCCGACCCCATAATTGGCGCAGTCTGTAGGGGCGGGTTCTACAAGTTCTGTAATAC
>NZ_LATL02000264.1 GCF_000972705.2 Limnoraphis robusta CS-951
CCCCCAACCCCCAACCCCTAAGATTGATATTGATGAAAGGATCAAATTTCGCTACAATGAGCGAACGTCAGTAAAAAACGAGTCAAGAGATCGGCGCTGTCGAAACAGACGCTATATCACATCTTGTAAATTAATCCAATGAGCGCCGAGTGAGAAGCCAGTCAAGCTGGTAAGATACGAGCATATATCCGTTTGACCCGGCTCAGTATAAAAAACCCCTACCAAAATCGTAAAAATGGGATCAAAGCGAATGGCTACAAAAGTTGGCGATAACGCCGAAAAGCAAAAAGCATTAACTCAGGTTCTCAACCAAATAGAACGGAACTTCGGAAAAGGAGCAATTGTCCGTTTAGGTGATGCTCCCCGCATGAAGGTAGAAACCATTCCCAGTGGAGCATTAACCTTAGATTTAGCCCTCGGTGGGGGAATACCGAAAGGACGAGTGATTGAAATTTATGGGCCAGAAAGTTCCGGGAAAACCACTTTAGCCTTACACGCGATCGCCGAAGTCCAAAGAGCCGGAGGAGTCGCCGCCTTTGTCGATGCGGAACACGCCCTAGATCCCAGTTACGCATCCGTTTTAGGCGTGGATATTGAGAACCTGCTGGTGTCTCAACCCGATACCGGAGAAATGGCATTAGAAGTCGTCGATCAACTCGTGCGTTCAGTTGCGGTTGATATTGTCGTCATTGACTCCGTAGCCGCTTTAGTTCCCCGTGCAGAAATCGAAGGAGAAATGGGCGATGCTCACATGGGGTTACAGGCGCGTTTAATGAGCCAAGCCCTACGGAAAATTACAGGTAATATTGGTAAGTCCGGTTGTACGGTTATTTTCCTCAACCAATTGCGTCAGAAAATTGGAATTACCTACGGAAACCCCGAAACCACAACAGGCGGAAATGCGCTGAAGTTTTACTGTTCAGTTCGGCTCGATATTCGCCGCATTCAAACCTTGAAAAAAGGTACAGATGAATATGGAATTCGGGCTAAAGTTAAAGTCGCAAAAAACAAAGTTGCGCCGCCTTTCCGCATCGCTGAATTTGATATTATCTTTGGAAAAGGCATCTCAACCTTAGGCTGTTTAGTTGATTTAGCCGAAGAAACAGGCGTGATCAAACGCAAGGGTTCATGGTACAGCTTTGACAGTGATAATATTGGTCAAGGTCGAGACAAAACGATTATTTACATGGAAGAAAACCCTGAGTTTACCGCAAAAATAGAAAAGTTAGTTCGAGAAAAACTTGAGAGCGGTGCTGTCGTTTCTTCTAACTCAGTCGGACACGTTGATGATGCTGAGGATGAAGAATTTACAGCAGAAGAAGAATAAAATCAACGTTTTGGGATTAGGAATTAGGAGTTAGGAGTTAGGAGTTAGGGTTTATAAATTATCCTGAATCGTGAAGTTATAACACCCTAATTTCTATTGATTTTAACTAGAAGATTTGACAATTAAAACCAATAAAATATAACCTCCTTAGCCTTAGTGTTGAGGGGGTTTTTCATTGATTAAATGAGTTTCTATAGCAGTACACCCGAAAAACAGGGTTTTTAAATCCTCACTCCAGTAATTTCATAGCAAAACTCTATTGATAAAATAGCGATCGCTCTCTGTCTCCGTAAATTTACTGAATTTCTATTGATAGAGATAAAATCTAAAATCCGTAATTTCCCTCTGTACTTTGCTTGGGGTTGGCAGTATAACTGACATAGAGCAAAAAATTATATCAAAAGGAAGAGGACAAACCTCTTCTGAACGGATAGCAAGATGGATGTCGGAAGCGATGTGTAGGCCAATCCACTACGTAGCTGTGACGAATCCTTAAATGTCTGGAACAAAACCCCACACATTTTAATCAGCCTGAAGAGGACTTTCTTCACTCTGATCGAGTTTACTTTCCCTGCGTGAACAGACCTGAAAAGTCAAAAATTGCTTCGCTTCTTACATACATATCTCATTAGGTGTTTTTTCAGTAGATAACGGCTTTGAATAAACCTTCAGGTTAGCTTTCCCGTTAGATACTGGCAGCTTGCATCGGTTACATTATCAAATTTTTAATCTATGTCTTACATCAGACATGGAAAATTAACTTGCCTTTCACTTTTTTAGAGGTGTTGTATCGTGTTTGAAATTGAGAATTTTTCGTTATCAGGGACAGTATCTACTGATTCAGAGATTGCCATTGCCAACATTCTGAATGGTTCTTCTTCAAATGATTCCCTCGTTGCAAGAGAGGAACCAGACAGCCTGTTTGGTTTAGCAGGTAACGACACAATGCTAGGGGGCGGTGGAGACGACTGGCTCAGTGGTAACGAAGGCAGAGACTGGCTCAGTGGAAATCAAGGCCAGGATACAGCCTACGGTGGAAAAGACCAAGACACCCTTTATGGGGGTCAGGGGAGTGATCTTCTTTCGGGCAATTCAGCCGACGACTGGCTCAGTGGAAATCGAGAGTCGGATTCGATCTACGGGGGCGAAGAAAATGACATCCTCTATGGAGGTGAGGGAGATGATCTGCTATCCGGAGATGAGGGTAATGACACAATCTCAGGCGACAAAGGTTTAGACACGCTGATAGGCGGTGATGGACAAGATATATTCATAATCGGTTCGGGGACTGGAGGCTCAAACGCTGGTAGTTCTGATTTTATCCGGGATTTTGACCCCGATGAAGACCAAATTCAGTTGGAAAATGGTCTAACTTTTGATGACTTGATTTTGACCGATACAGAAAATCGTGTCACCATCCAAATTGCTGAAACGGGTGAATTTCTGGCGGTTGTTCAAGGAATTGATACAGATAGTCTCCAGCGAGATAGCTTCTTACCTTTGACCAGTGAGCCGCCAGAACCAGAAGAACCAACCCCGACAACCGAACCGGAACCCGAACCCGAACCCGAACCTACGCCTGAAGTGGTTGCTCCACCCATAGTTGACCCAGATCCAACACCGGAACCCGAACCGGAACCGGAACCCGAACCCGAACCCGAACCCGAACCCGAGCCGGAACCTGAACCCGAACCTGAGCCGGAACCGGAACCTGAACCTGAACCTGAACCCGAACCCGAACCGGAACCCGAACCCGAGCCGGAACCCGAACCGGAAGATACAGATAATACCTTAGCAACGGCTCGGAACATAACTGATAATCCCCAAACCTTCAGTGATTCTCTAGGAGAGTCAGATCTGGTTGATCTCTACAAATTTGAGTTCGATCAAGTTAGCCGTCTCAATGTGAAACTGGATGGTTTGAGTGCGGATGCGGATTTAACACTCATTCAAGATTTGAATGAAAACGGAGAAATTGACGAGGATGAATTGCTAGAGTTTTCCTTGGAAGCAGGTAATACCTCCGAAGAGTTAGACGCAATTTTAGAGGCGGGAACTTACTTTGTCCAAGTTGATCAATTCTCAGGGGATACCAACTACACTTTAGAATTCTCTAGTCAACAAGCTGAAGAACTAGCCGAAGATGGTGCAGGTAATACTTTAGCGAATGCTCAGAATTTAGACCTTACCGATAGTCCCCAAACAGTCAATGATTTTGTCGGAGATTTAGATCCAGTAGATCTCTATAAACTTGAGATCGATCAACTCAGCCGTATCAATGTGAAACTGGATGGCTTGAGTGCGGATGCGGATTTAACACTCATTCAAGATTTGAACAATAACGGGGAGATTGAGGATGACGAATTTCTAGAGTTTTCCTTGGAAGCAGGTAATACCTCCGAAGAGTTGGATACGATTTTAGAGGCGGGAACTTACTTTATCCAAGTTGAGCAATTCTCCGGGGATACCACCTACTCTCTGGAATTATCCAGCGAACCGCTTGAAGAAGAACCGGAAGATCTTGCAGGTAATACCTTAGCAGAGGCTCAGGATCTAAGCATTACCGACACCCCTCAAACCGTCAGTGATTTTGTTGGAGACTTAGATCCAGTTGATCTCTATAAATTTGAGATCGATCAAGAGAGTCGTCTCAATGTAACCCTGGATGGTTTGAGTGCGGATGCGGATTTAACACTCATTCAAGATTTGAACAATAACGGGGAGATTGATTTTGATGAATTTCTGGATTCTTCCTCTAAATCGGATAATAACTCTGAACAGTTAGACACGATTTTAGAGGCGGGAACTTACTTTATTCAAGTTGAACAATTCGAGGGTGATACAACTTACACCTTGGAATACTCCCGTGAACAAACTGATGAAATACCAGAAGATGGTGCAGGTAATGAATTAGCAGAGGCTCAGGATCTAAGCATTACCGAAACCCCTCAATCAATTAGTGATTTCGTTGGAGATTTAGATCCAGTTGATCTCTATCAACTTGAGATTGATCAACCGACTATTCTAGATGCGAAATTGAACGGCTTGAGTGCGGATGCGGATCTGGTACTCTATCAGGATAGTGACGGAGATGGAGAACTAGGACCCGATGAAATTGTCTCTGTATCTGAACAATCGGGTACTGCTGATGAAAGTATTGAAAACATCACTCTCGATGCGGGAACATATTTCCTTGCAGTAAAACAATTTGAAGGAGACACGAACTACAACCTGAGTGTAGCAGGGGTTGCCGGAACGATAGCCGAAGATTTGGCGGGCGACGGGCCGAGCAGCGCTCGTGTGTTGCCACTAAACGGTACGGTAGAACTGTACGACTACCTTGGCGGAACCGATACGGTGGATACCTATCGCCTTGAGGTGTTTAATGGGGGCTATTTAGATGTACTCGCTATCGGTGAAGATGCGAACCTCGAACTGACCCTCTGGAGCGACCTGAATAACAACAATCAGTTGGACGATGATGAAACGATTGCCCAGGAAACTGATGCAATCTTCCTAGATTTCATTGACTCCGGTACTTACTTTGTTAATGTCACTGCTCCCGAAGGAGCAACGCTCTACGGAATTTCAGCCCTCTCTGAACCCGGTAGTTCTGTCGAGAATGAAAGCTATAACCCGCTTTTCCCAGGTGTTTCCTTTCCAGGTATTCTCGATGAAGATGACTTTATTGAAGATCGGGGACAGTCTGCCGATCCCTATCTCCTGTCATTTGTAGAGCCTGGGTTAACGGTTACCATAAGTCAGGAATCGGAAGATTTCAATGCTTCCCTCTCTGTAGTGGATCTGATTACTGGCGAAACGATTGCTACTAATGATGCTAATACCGAGGGTGGAGACTCCGATGCTCAAGTGAGTTTCACAGCAGAAGAAGGGAAACAATATGTGGTGTATGCCTCTAGTACGAGTGCTGATAGTGGTGGGGAGTACACCCTGAACACTACGGTAACAGGAACACCGACCAATAATGTCAGCCCTCCGTTAGATTCTACCCAAGGGCAGCCGACATCAACCTTTACCAATTACAGCTACAAACCGCCAATAAATTATTCTTTCACCTATCAGCCTCTGGCAGGCGGTAAGGTCGAGGATAATTTAATCCGAATCCGTGATGTCAACCAGGGTTCTTTCGGTAACTGCTACTTTCTTGCAGCCCTGACAGCCACATTCGGAAAAATTGAACCAAACCTCAGCAATGCTAATACTAAGGAGAGTGTAGTCCTGCAAAATAACATTAATCCAGGCGATAACGACAGCTACAACTTCGTGTTGTACAAGCAGGGCCAAAAAACCGAATACACTGTGGATAACCAAGTAGTAATCCGTGACACTGAAGATAATAAAGAAGATAACGGAAAAGGTACATTGTTTGGGACAACATGGCCATCTGTTTATTCAGTCAAACCGACCGATGCGTCAGACAAATCTATTTGGGCTTCTCTTTATGAACGAGTCCACGCACTATCAAAGGGTAGCTACGATTTGGCGGGCAATGGTGGTACAGCCAGCGCAGCTCTTCTCGATATTACGGGCAAGACGAACGATAATTTAACCTACTTCAATTGGGACTCTAACAAGTTAGAATTTGAGCAGTACCAGTCTGTAACTTTCAAGGAGAATACAGATCCAACACAGAGCAGTTTTAGTTTTGGGTTTGATCGCAAAGACTTTTCTAAACCAGAAGATATCTTCGAGAGCATTCAAACGACCTTAAATGAAGGTGGTTATGCTGCCGCAGGAACCAAAGGCGGAGGAAATGACACCAAGGTCTTATATGGCGGGGTACTATACGAAAGCCATGCTTACAGTATCCACAATGCCTATGAGCAAAATGGTGAGAAGTTGATCCTACTGCGGAATCCCCACGGGAATGACAATGGTAACAATGTGTTCGCAGAAGAAGATCCGAATAAGAACAATTTGCAGGATGGGTTTATAACCATCAAATTTGATGCGTTTATCGAGAACTTTGATAACTTGAGTTTGTTGAAGGCATAGTACCCATTCTTTATCCCTTTTTTATCCAACTGAGGTCAAATCTTGATTTTTCAAATTTTCTAAAGTGATAAAAGAGGGATAATCGGTAGCCTTTCTCGCAACTGAAAGTTATAGCAGTCGCGCCTGACAATTAGGACAGAGCTTTTCTTTAAAACTTAAGCCTAGAAAGAGATTTACTTCTGACTTCTGACTTCTGACTTCTGACTCCTGACTCCTGACTCCTGACTCCTGACTCCTGACTCCTCTACGAAGTTAGAGCCATTCCTGTCGGTTTCCCAACCACTTCTCCGCGCAACATTCGTCCGGCCGCTTCGAGTAACTGTTCTTCGAGATAAGGCTTGGTAAAATACCCTCTCGCACCTAATTGATAAGCCATCTGGCGGTGTCGATCTGCACCCCGAGACGTTAACATGGCGATCGGCAAATCAATCAAAGCCGGATCTTTCTGCATCCGAGACAACAACTCTAAACCATCCATCCGAGGCATTTCAATATCGCAGAAAACGAGATCACAAGGTAAACCCGACTTCAGTTTTTCCCAGGCTTCTTTACCATCACGCGCTTCTTCGACTCGATAACCCGATTTCTCAAAGGTAATCGACAACAGACTTCGCACCGTAATCGAATCATCTACAATTAATACCGTCGGCTGAGTCTTCTGGACTTGCTGTTCAAGCGGCGTAGAAATACCCGTCGGCCAAGGACTTGGTTCCTTGCGAATCCGGCCCATCGCTAAATCAATCAGTTCTAGCACATCTGCGATCGCCACAATCTGACCATCCCCGAGAACCGTTGCACCCGCCACACCCACAGGCTTCGGCACAGGCCCTTCGAGTTGCTTAATCACAATTTCCTGTTCCGCTAACACCTGATCCACCATCACCGCCAGATAAGTCCCGGCTGATCGCAAAACAATCACCGAAATCATATCCTCTTCAGTATTCGTCCCGTAAACATTACCCCGTCCCAAATGCCGTTTATAGGTCAACAACTCTCGCAAATGACGGAAAGGCAGTAACGACCCCCGCCATTCCAAAGCCTGTTTCCCATCCGCCATCATCCGAATTTGCTCACGGGGAATATCAATCATCTCCTCAACCCCATCCATCGGGAAGGCAATCCGAGCGCGATCGCTAATACAACAGAGCGCCCGTGAAATACTCATATTCAACGGTAGACGAATCGTAAACGTCGTTCCCTTACCCAAGGTCGAATCGGTGGTAATCGTGCCTCTAATCTCATTTAAACTGGTTCTCACCACATCCATCCCCACACCCCGACCCGAAAACTCATCAACTTGGTCTTTCATACTAAAACCGGGATGAAACAGCAAATCGTAAACATCCAAGTTTGACATCAAAGCAGCACGTTCCGGTGTCACCAATCCCTTACGAATCGCCTTTTCCTTCACCTTCTCGACATCAATTCCCGCCCCATCATCAGAAATCGAAATCACCGTCTGATTCCCTTGGTGAAAGAGTTTAATGGCAATCCGACCCTTCGCAGACTTTCCGGCTGCTATCCGCACCGTTTGAGGTTCAATCCCATGAGTAATCGCATTATTAACCAAATGAATTAGAGGATCATGCAGTTTCCCTAACAACATCTTGTCAATTAAAGTATCTCGACCCTCAACATAAAGTTCAGCCTGTTTGCCACACTTAATCGAAATATCTCGCACTGGACGGGCCAAGCGATCCGCTTCTTGGGCGAAAGGTTCCATCCTCGCCTTTGTCAAACCTTCCTCAAGCTGAGTCGTCACCTGTCGCAATTGACGGCTGACTTGATCCGCCTCTTCCACCAAAAATTCAATATCAGCCGCCGACTCTCGAACCCGCACCACCAACTCAATAATTTCTTGAGACAAGGTATGAAAAGGCGTAAACCGATCCAATTCTGTTGATTCAAAATCGTCAAACAAGCGTGAAATCGGATCATCAACTCGATTTTTGTGCGGTTTCTCATCTGCACTGCGAGGACTATTCCAAACTGATTGTTTACGTCCCGACAGTAGCGAAATTTCCAACAGACTTCGCTCGTAAAAATCCTGCATCCGTTGACCCACATCACTCAACAGCGACACCTGATCGAGTAAATTATCCAAAAACTGCCGCATCCGTTCTTGATCTTGCTCCAAGCTGTTGCGGTTAACCACCAACTCACCCATCAAGTTACTGAGATTATCAAGTTGCTTGACTGGAACTTTGGCGATCGGTTCAAAAACACGAGTCTGTTTCGCTCCGTTCCGTTGTCTCATCCCCGCCCCACCCGTAGCACCAGGCCCTTCTTCACCGCCTAGTAATTTTTCGAGTTCAGCAAATTCATTATCTTCTTCAAGATCATCATCATCTTCCTCCTCATCAGAGTGTAAGTCAATCCCATCTTCTGCTTGCAATAAAGCATCAAGATCCGAAAATACACCCGAACCGTCGGAGATCAGTCCCATAGGTTCAGCATTCCCTAAATTTTGTTGACTTTCAAGAACCCCCGTATTTTGATTGAGTAATCGTTCTAAATAATCAAAGTCCTCTATCGCTGAAGTCTCCTCAGCAGTCGAAAAGTCTATTTCGCTGTCAACGGCTTGCTGATCTCGGTTGTCCGTCTCTTCCTCCAAAGAATCAAATAACTCACTAAACAAATTCTGAGAATCTTCTTGAGAAGTGGTCGTAGAGGAAGTTACCCGTCGTGAAGTCAATGGAGTCGCAGCAATAGTCGTCGTCTCTGGTATAGAATCGGAGACAGAATCCGTCTCCCCATCCCCACTGACGAGGTGTTCAAACCAGTCTGTATCATCAGATAACTGCACTGAAGAGGGAGCCGGAGGTTGTGAGAAAGACTCAACCTCCGTCTCTGAAGAAGCAAACAAATCCTCAAAACTGAGATTTTCCGCTTCTAAATCCGATTGAGAAACTGTTACATTGCCAGAAGTGAACAACGATTGAGAACGATTAACAGTTTCCCCGGCTCCAATATTCAGCAAATCATCAAAATCTGTTAGATTAAAGTCCCGACTTGATCCGGTGTTCGAGTCAGTCCGTTGTAGTTTTGAGGTCTGATTAACGGCTTGTTTATTCTTCGGAACTTGGGAAGAATGGGTTCGGTTTTGCTCCTGAGAGTCTTCACTAAATAGATCCAAAAAGTCGCGGTCAAGAGGAGTACCTGATGTCGAAGAATGAATAGAGTGATACTCTGTTGATTCAATTAGCTTTTCTTCAGTCCAACTCTGTTCGATAGAGTTTTCCCCTTCAAACAAATCCGCCAGACTTTTTAACTCTTCCGGTGCCATTTCCGGGCCTCTAGGCGTCGGTTTAGAAGGATCTAGGCTTGACTCTGAAGTAGACCAATTCTCTAGAAAAGACAGATCAATATCAGCTTCTGTTTGATCAGATTGTCGGGAATTTGAGGCGGCTTGAGGAGAACTTTGAGGATTATTCCTCGCTCCCTTAGTGCTGGAAGAATTAGCGTTTCCTGATGACGTTTTTTTCGCCGAACCGCTTTTTGAACTGCGCGTCGGTAATGATTTTTGGGTTTCGGATACCGAAGATTTAGGTAATAAATTTTTGAGATCCGCACTCACTGAAATTTTGGCTTCTCGATTTTCCAACACCAACTCTTGAGCCTGCTTAATTGCTTTAATGGTGATTGGAGCTAAAGTCGAGAAAGCATTCTGCGGATGAGCAATTGCTCGTTCAACAGTGGCGACAAACTTCGCCCAATTTGACAAATCAAAAGTTTCTCCTGCTCTAGCCAAACTCCGACAGATTTCTATCAAGGCTTTGCGGCGATCCGAATTTTCCGCTTGTTTAAACAGTTGCAGCATTTCCCGTAGTTGATCGGGAACATCGCTGCGGAAAAATAACTCTTTCGCACTATTTTCCGGGGGTTTAGTGGCGATCGCGGGTATCATCTCAAGTTTCTTGAGGTAAGCTGTAGCTGGGACTTGAGAGATGATGTTAGGCGTCGTCAGAGTGAATTCAGTCAGAAAGACTTCATTGCGTTTTGCCAGAGACTCAAGCTGATAGTTAAGGCGATCAAAGGTAGGTTCTACTTTTTTCAGTTGGCTAGCCGCCACTTCATCGGTTAACCCGTAAGGGCCGGATAAACTCTCAATCTGAGCTTTAAGTGTATCAGAAATTTCCAAAAATGAAGAAACTAACTCCTGGTCAACTTGAACTTTAGATTGAGCTTGGATTTTTTCGAGAATTTTAAAGCTATCTTCGAGGCGATGAGATGTTGTTTGAATACTCGCCAATCCTAACATCGCTGCCCCCCCTTTAACCGAGTGAGCCGCACGGTAAACTTCATAAAGCAGATCAGGATCTTCGATCGTAGACTGCAAGTTGAGCAATCCTTGTTCGATAGTATCGAGGTGATCTTGCGCTTCTTCAATAAAATATCCCAGGATGCGTTGTTGTTGTTCGGCTTGCATAATTCATCATTAAAAATAAAGGATTTAAAATTTGAGAAGTTCAGAAGTTCAAATATTTCTGTTCCTTCTTACCTCCTGCCAGATTGCCTTCTGCAAGATTGCCTATCTTCCTATTTTCGCTCAGAGGAGTCTACTCGGAATCGTTCAACAGAAGTAAGTAGATCACGAGCCACACCTACAAGATTACTCAAAGCGTTAGAGACTCGATGAGCTTCTTGAGAGGTTTCTTGAGCGCTATGTTCAACAGCCTGCATAACTTGCGCCACCGCCCGAGCCGTTTCATTTTGCTCAACGGTATCGGCCGTAATTGATCGCACCAAAACATCAATCCGGTTAGTAACTTGAATAATATCATCGAGCGATCGCTTGGCTTGTTCGGCGAGTCGCGTCCCGTCAATCACCTGTTGGTTTCCTTCTTCCATCGCCATCATTACAGAGTTCGTCTGACTCTGAATTTGCATCACGATTTGTTCAATTTCTTTAAGAGATTTTGCCGAACGATCTGCCAATTGTCGGACTTCATCAGCAACAATGGCAAAACCCCGTCCAGCTTCTCCGGCTCGTGCCGCTTCAATACTGGCGTTTAAAGCCAATAAGTTTGTCCGTGAAGCAATCTGAGAAATGATCGCGACAATTTTAGAAATTTCTTGAGAAGACTCTGCCAAGCGTTTCACCTCACGGGTGGTTTCCGCTACCGTTTCGCGAATCTTCAAAATCCCGGCTACCGTCATTTGTACAGCCTCTCCGCCTCGGGTAGCGACGGCGGCCGCTGATCGCGCCACTTCTTCGGCTTCTCGCGCACTATCAGCAACCCGTTGAATGGCATCAGTTAGGACTTGTACGGAATTGAGCGTTGCGGCTAATTCTTCAGCTTGTCGCAGGGCATCTCCGGCGACATCTTTAGCAAACGTCGCACTATCGGTTGCCCCTTTACTCACCTGACGGGCTGCCTGTTTCACCTGAACCACGATTTCTCGCAGGTTTTGAATGGTTAAGTTAAACGAGTCAGCAACCGCGCCTAGCACGTCCGCCGTCACTTCTGCCGTTACCGTTAAGTCACCTCGAGCCGCCCCTTCTACGTCATCGAGTAAGCGAATCACTTGGCGTTGGAGATTTTCTTTAGCTTCTTCTTGTTCTTCAGCTTTGCGTTGAGCTTCGGCGGTGGTGGTTTCGATAAACTGTGCCATGTGGTTAAATTTCGCCGACATTTGACCCAACTCATCGATCGCATAAACCGTCGCTCTGGCTTTTAAGTTGTGGCGAGAGATGGCATCAAATTGATGCTGTAAATCTTTTGAGGCTTTCGACATTTGTCGCGCCGCAATATCTCCCACAGTCCAAGCACTCAAGAAGCTCGTCGCACCCGCAACGAGAGTAACGATCCAACCTGTGGTTCGTAGGGAATTCACCACCTCGCGTCTTTGATTGAGAGAGGCCGTGCGTGTCATAATATTTGTCGCGGTTGCCACGAAAATCAGAGTCGCCACCCCTGTACCGATCGCAATGTAGAGAAATTTAGTTTTAAAGACTTTATTTTCCAGGAAAGCAAACGGCCCCTGTTCAACGGTGACCGAGGTTTCAACCGGATCGTCGATTTGCGAGGTAAAGGTCGTTACAACTTCTTGATCAAGAGGAACGTTAAACAGTTCATCGTTGCTAATGGCGGAATTGTCTCGCTCTAGGGCGCTGCTAGCCGTGGCAACAAAATCACTATCGACTTCTTCGTTAAAGTCCGAGGAGTCGGAAATAAACGAGGCTTCTTCTGAGCGGGAGGCTTCAAAATCTGGCAGGTTCCCCAAATCGTCAAACTCATCAAAATTATCTAGGAAGTCATTCTCATCAAGAGCCGAAGAATCTGTCGTCAGCACTTCTTCGTCGTCGGGTTCTATCTCGTCGTCGGAGAATCGCTGCTGTTTGTCGAGATTGATCCCTTGACTGTTGGAGAACTGCAACTGCTCTCCAAAACTATCATCATCAAAAGCATCCAAGCCAAAACTGTCGGGAATCTCACTGGCATCAAACAAAGCATCGGAGTCTAAACTGCCATTCTGTGCATGGGACTGCTGAGAATGGGTTCGCTCCGACGAGAGCAATTCCTGGCTCAAGTCGTCCTCTGCGATCAAGTCTGGGTCTTCGATCAGGTCTTGCAGTGCAAATTCCTCATTCTCATCAAACTGAAAATCATCATTCTCATCAAACTTAAAATCATCATCAGAACCGGACGGACTCATCAGTAAGGTTTCGGCTTCGGCATCAGAAGCTTGTTGTATATCCTCCAAGCTAAACAAGTCTTCATCGAAATCTTCATCCTCTTTTTCAACTTGGGGACTATAAGATTTACCGTTGGCGTGAGCGGGTGTATTCGATGAATGTAAGTTTAAGTCGGCGGAATCTTCAAGGGATTGAAAAATATCATCTAAATCTGAGTTAAATTCATCAAGGTCTATCCCTTCTTCGTCATCGGAGTCTTCGGTAACATTCGGTGTGGGTTTTAGAGCCACTTTTGAGGCTGAAGAGCGGCCATTTTTTTCGGAATGGGGTGCTACAGGGGAATAGTTTTCGTCGTCCTCGAGATCATCGAGTTCCATCAGATCGTCTAAATCCAAGACTTCTGAAGAGGTCGCCTGTAAAAAGTTAGATTGAGGTTTATCAAAGTTGGGATTAGCCTCTTCGGCTAACAAATTTCCTGACCAGTTTTCTAGGGGTTGTAGCAACTGTTGTTCTATTTCGTCGTCGGAGTTGTATTGATCATCGAGTTGAAAGGGGTCAGATTCGAGTTGAGTGGTAATGGCTTCATCTTCGACGAGTTCTAGTTCTTCAGCTACACCGAGAGACTGATCGCTCTGAGCAAAAGGATTGTCAGCCAGAGGGTTGTGATCGTCGTCGTCTTCTTCATCTGTGAGTGAGTTTGGCAAATTACCGATGTCAGTAAACTCATCTAACTGCCCATCATTACTGAGGTCTTCTAAACCGAAGTCGGGTTCTGAGAGGTCAATTTCTTCTAAAGAGAGTTCTTCTAATTGCTCTAAATTCATCTCGGAGTCGAGCAGGGGTTCTGAGTGGTCAGCAAAGTCGTCTAAGTCTACATCAGAAACCCCCGTTTCCATCATCTGTTCTGAGTCTAGTCGAGTTTCGGCGGTTCCGATGTCATCATCATCGTTGAGATCCACGCCTAACCCGAGATCTCCACTGATGGCATAGGCGGCTGAGTCGGCGAGATACTGTTCAGCCATCTCCATTGATGCCTGAGCTTGTTCGAGCAGTTCGGCATCATCGGTCAGATCAAGAACGGCGAGATACTGTTCTCGAGCAACATCGTACTGCTGCAACCCGTAACCGTAGATGTGACCGCACAGCAAGCGAGCGGATGGATCATCGGGATAATCTTCAACTAACCGATAGACTAAAGCGGCTGCTTCTTCATAATTTCCTTGTGTGTAAGCGGCTTCTGTTTGTTGATACTCTTGCAGGAAGTCTGTACTTGCTGGCATTGCCTATTCCCCTTTCCGTTTTTTCTAGTTCTTTATGGTTTATGGCTTAGTTTTTTAGCGTCTCAAATTTAGTCTTTATTATTTATTTGGAGTTCGGGAGTTTGAAAGCAGTGAGCTGCTGAGTGCCTATCTGGGATTTTTAGATTCCAAAGGGGTTGTACGGGGTCAAAGTTGAGAACGGGTTGCTTGAGAGCCTGGGACTTAAATTTTGGACTTTTTAAAGGTTGAACATTTAACGCTTAAGCGGCTCCCCATCGAGCCGATCGCACAATAGCAATTTGATCGAGTAATCGCAGGGGTTCTTCTGCATCACCCATTTGACATTCTCCTTTGATAAACGGTGCCATACTGTCTGGGAGTTGAGTCGGCATTTTCATCTGTTCGACATCTAGCCACACAATATCACTGATGGCTTCTACCGCTAAACCCAAGATCGTATCTTGATCTTCTACGGCAATCACAGGAATCTCTGTGCGATCTGTATCTAAAGGGATTTGATCTCCGAGAAATTGACCCAGATCCGCCACCCAAACGACTCGACCCCTGATATTGAGTGTTCCTAAGAGTAAGGGGGAAACGTTTGGGATAGGAGTCATCCGATCCGGAGATTGGGATAGCACTTCTTTAATCCCAATGGCGGACAATGCCAGTTCCATGCCCGAAGGAAGATAAAATCGCAGATGGGGTTCTCCTTCTGGGGTCTCTAGTTCTTGGAACTCAGGACTGTCTGGACTCTGCCCGGTTAAAAAGTCAGGATTACCGACCATAGTACCAATATTCAACCTCGCAGTAATTGTTTGACGGTTCCCACCAGTTCGGTCGGTTGAAAAGGCTTGGCAATATAAGCATCAGCTCCTTGTTTCATTCCCCAATAGCGGTCAAATTCTTCGCCCTTAGAAGAACACATCACGACTGCAATGTTCTGGGTTTTGGGGTCAGACTTCAAACGCCGACACAACTCGTATCCATTCATGCGAGGCATAACAATGTCAAGAACCACTAAATCAGGACAATGTTTCTCCACCTCTTTTAAGGCTTCAACACCGTCACTTGCCACCTTTACGTCTAAGCCACTGTCTTTGAGGAGATTACAAATCATCTCCCGTTGTGTGACACTGTCTTCTACAACCATAACTGTACTCATACTGTCTGACTGAATTCCTGGGTTTAGGGTTAACGGACGGTCATGGAGAAGCCCGAGAGAGTGTATCCGATCAGTTGAGGTCGTCCTCGGACAAGGAAGGCACTCCGGTTTCAGACCAAACGGTTAATTGCAACTGCGCTTGAAGAATACTCTAATATAGTATTGTTTGATTCAAGTATACCCAAATTCCTTGGTAATTTTAAGTTGAAAAGGATCGCCATATATCTTATTGATCGAAGATATCGTTGATTTCCGAAGCTAACAACCGCTCTGATGGTAGCCGATTCGGATCTCCAAGGCCGACATAGGTTTCAACTAATGTCAATAATTCACTTTCCCCAAACGGTTTGGTTAGATAGTCTGTGGCTCGTACCATTCTGGCTCGTAGTCGGTCAACGAATCCATCGATCCCCGTTAACATCACGATCGGTGTTTGGCGAAAGGCAGTGGAATTCCGCAGCATTGCACAGATTTCATAGCCATTGAGTTCGGGCATGGCAATATCACATAAAATCAAATCAGGTTTAAGCTGAAAAACCCAACTGAGTGCTTTCAGGGGATGACTGATTGCTGTCGCTTCATAACCCTGCCGATTGAGAATTAATTCTACCGTTTCTCGGATCACAATGTCATCATCAATACATACAATTCGGGGAACTTTTGTTGGGATAGCGAGCTTATTTTGAGCCGGAGATTCACCGTTTGACGTGGGATTTAACAACTGCACAAACCCCTGTTGCACAAAGGGATACATCGCTTTAGTCACCGTGACAATATCTCGATTTAAATAGCGGGCTATTTGACGAAAAGTTGTTTGACCGTCTGCCCAACGGTTGAGGGTTTCAAAAGCATGAGGACGTAATGTGCGTTGCAACTTCTGTGGATCGGGAATTAAAGGGCATTGATTGGGGGATTGAATATGGGGATGAAAGGTTTTCCACTCTTGGACTTGTTTCATAATTTTTGCCAAGAGCGAACTGATTTCTAACGTGGTTAACTGCGGGGCCAACGGCGGCCCGATTTCAAAGATAAACGAACCCTGGTGCAAACTCAGCAAATCAAACAGGGTTTCATAAACCATTCCATGAATAATGCTGCGGGCCTGAGGTGGGGTGATTAGATTTTTCTCTAACAACGCCCACAGGTAGCCGTATTCAGGAGCATTAACTGACGCAATCGAGGGAACTTCAATCTGATCAAGGGCTTTATCAGCTTGAAAACGACGTAGGTAGTCGCGCAAGCGTGACAAACTATCCTCGCTCTGACCTGCATAGATAATGCGACCATTAAAGCAGAAGACTAACCAGCACGGTCCCCCAAAGTGAGGACGACGTAAAGCGCCTGTTGTGCCTGACGTTGGGCTATAAGCCTCTACCATGAGTTCTCCGGTTCGCTGACCTAGCTCAATCAGTTGCAGGATACTGCGGATATCAATCTCACTTAAAGAGCCTTGCATGCAGCAAGTGGCCTCCTTATCACCGTTGAATTCTATGTACATCCTCTCACACCAACCCCAATGGAATTGGTGTAAACTCCGTCTATTCCTGTGGACGGCTCCAAACGTTGTGACTCCTCCTCCTGATTTTCTGATTCCGCCGAGCGAGAGCCTGCTAATCAACCGAGAAACTTTATCATTCTAACTATTGTAGGCAGTTACAGCCTGACTCGCTCAGACAATCACTCGATTCGTCAACGCAATTTGATAAGATTTCAAGATGTATTCCAGAGGAAATCTTCTCTGGTAATTGGTGGTAGAGTAAAATTGAGCAGGGACACGTATATCGATCCACGATTGAGACCGAATCATTTCTGTCTGTCGATTTTACCGAAAAAATGGCTTGAAAACCCCGTCCTTCTAGGACGGCTTTTATGTTATGATGTTTTGCGTAGATGTTTCCCACGTAAAATGCTCGTTTTAGAATTTAAGGCTAAAGGGAAAACAACTCAATACACAGCGATTGATCAGGCAATCAGGACGGCTCAATTTGTCCGCAACAAGAGTATCCGTTTTTGGATGGATAATCAAGGCGTTGGACAGAAAGAGTTATACCGTCTGAGTAAATCTCTCAGAGATGAGTTTCCCTTTGTCAAAGCTTTGAATTCTAGTGCTTGCCAAGCTTCTGTTGAACGTGCCTACAGTTCCATTTCTCGGTTTTATGACAACTGCAAGAAGTCGGTTCCCGGTAGAAAAGGATATCCAAAGTTCAAGAAAAATTCTCGTTCAGTGGAATATAAAACCTCTGGGTGGAAGCTATCTCCAACCCGGAAACAAATCAGTTTCACCGATAAAAAAGGTATTGGTAAGCTCAAACTTAAAGGGACGTGGGATTTAAACTTCTACCAATTAGAACAGATAAAAAGAGTTAGGGTAGTTCGTCGTGAGTCGCGGCTATTATGTTCAATTCTTAATTAGTGCAGAGAACCAAGTAGAAACACAACGCCACTTACTACAACTCTGGGAACCAGAGCAACGTAGTGGCTCACCAACGGGTAAAACAATTGGTTTAGATGTTGGACTCAAAGAGTTTTACACCGATAGCAATGGGCATAGTGAACCCAACCCTAAATTTTATCGAACAGGAGAAAAACGATTAAAGCTTTATCAACGTCGTGTTTCTCGAAAAAATATTGGCAGTGCCAACCGGAAAAAAGCCATTAATAAATTAGGGCGAGTACATCTCAAAATAAGTAGGCAACGTCAAGAACACGCTAAAACACTAGCGCGTTGCGTAATCCAATCTAACGATTTGGTAGCCTATGAAGATTTGAGAATTAAAAACTTAGTTAAAAATCCTTGTCTCGCCAAGTCTATCAATGATGCAGGTTGGTATCAATTCAGAAAATGGTTGGAGTATTTCGGGGTAAAGTTTGGCAGGATAACTGTTGCAGTCAATCCTGCTTATACCTCTCAAGAATGCTCTAATTGTGGTGCGATAGTCAAGAAATCTCTATCAACAAGAACTCATGTTTGTGAATGTGGGTTTGTTTTAGATAGAGACTGGAACGCTGCCATCAACATTCTGAAAATAGCCTTGAGTACCGTAGGGCATACGGGAACTTGGATCTTAGATCCGAAAGCTTCAGGAGATTCGACCTCTACTCATGTGGGAGCAATCCTGTCAGAGCAAGTTGGGTCTGCGAATGAAGAATCCCCACGCCTAAAGGGCTGGGGAGTGTCAATTAAACACCTCACGAGGACGATCACCGTGCTGTATTTAGCGGAAGTACAAAAGCAGAGAAGCTTTGGTTTGGGTGGCGGTCGAGCTGAACTCAAATTGCTGGCCTGTCAGCGAGGTGAGAACAACTGGACTGCTGTTACAGGTGATGAGGTGATACCCGCCGAGGATGCCAATAACTTCAAGGACGGTGCCTTAGTCCTCGTAGACCTTAATAGCAGCAAGCACGTTCAACGCATTCAAGATGCCGCTCGACAGCTCGTTAGCATTCTTCAAGATTTCTCTCGCTTACAAGAAAAGTTTAAAACTCAACAAGAAGAAATCGAACAGTGGAAAGAGTCTCTCACTTATCAAAGTCAAGAACTCAATCGCCGCGAGATGGAAATGGAGGCTCAACGGGAGCAACTCGAACAGCTTGAAGAAGAATTTGAACGCCTCGAACAGCAACGTCAAGAAATAGAATCTGCACGACAACAAGGAGAACGACTCCGCTCGGAGTTGGATCAATCCCAAGCTGAAATTGAACAAACTCGCCAACAACTCCAACAACAGATCCGGCAACTTGAAGATCAACAAGCTGGCTTAAAATCCGCTCCCGCTCTCAGTCAAGAACAATCACAACAGCTTCAATCTTTACTGGCTCAACTGTCTACTCCCGTTGCTCTTGATGCCTTACAAAGACAACTTGAACAAGCAACGGATCGCCTAGAAGCTGGACAATCAACTTTACAACATCATTGGCAACAACTACAAGAAAAACAAACTTCTGCCGAGCAATTACAAGACCAAGTTGATGCCACTCGTCAATCTCTACAAACTCAGTGGCAAAATTGGTATGAATCTCAAGATGATTTGACTCAATTGAAATCTAATCTCCAAGGTGAATATACTCAATTAACGGCTAAACAAGAATTGGCTGAAACTTGGCAAACACAACTCCAAAATCGACAAACTTTATTAAGTCAATTGGAAAAATTAGCCGCTCAGTTTGATGAGACTCAAAGTGTAGGGGTGGTTATTAATGTATCGGCTTTAGAAGCGATGCCTATCGAAAAACTTAAAGAGGAAGTTGATAAACTTCAACAAGAATGGGATCGCTGGTTTCGCATGGTCAAAGAACAGGAAGACGAGTTGAAATACAAACGAGAAGACATCGAGCAACTCCAACAACAATTAGTACAAGCCAGGGATGGAGAACGTTCTCGTCTTGAAAGCGAACTCACCGATGAAAACGATGCCTATGATATGTTAAATCGCACCATTGGCGGTCAGCGTCGCACCCTCAGAGAGCGAGAAGCGATTCTGATTCAGCATCAGGCTGTATTATTAAAACGTCAAGGTTTGCCTGCCAATGTTAATCCAGATGGCCTGGTTAATTTTGAGCGGGTTCTCTCCAGTTTGAATGCTCAACACCAAGATCAACAGCAAAAATTAGAGGTTCTTGAAGCTGAAATTTCTCAAATTCAAACCGCAATTCAACAACTAGAAGAAACGGTGAACCGTCAAACCGATGAACAACAACAAAAACGTCAACAATTAGAGGCAGAAGAACACAGTTGGCGCGAACAATATCAAGCGGTTTCTCAACTCTGGGGAACGGTGAGTTTGTATCAACAAATGCTACAACCTCTTCAAAACAATTGGAATGAACTTAAACAAAAAGTTGAAACCACAACAACAGAGTTAAATCAACTCGAACACACTCGTCAGCAACAGTCGCAAAAAATTGAACAATTACAGCAAATTGTTTCTCATTTAACCTGAATTAAAATTCAATGACAATACCGATGGAACCCGAGTTTAAAATTTATCAAAAAGTTAGAATGATTGGTATTCCTCCCTACGTTAAAACGGCTGACCCCATGCCGATGTTACGTCCCTCCAATGTGATTAAACTGGGAGAAGAAGGGATTATTCTTGATAGGCGTCCGGGCGGATATTGGGGCGTTCGTTTTGAAAAGGGAGCATTTTTAATTGATAGTCAATATCTCGAAGCCGTTGACGCACCTGAAGCGAACTCCTCTGAGGAATAATTATTTGATGAAATTGCCAGCTATTTTCAGTCACGAGTCAGCCCTGTAGCGGAGGGTTCAGTCAAGAGGTCTGTTTTCCCTCAAACAACCTCAATAAACCCGCCCCGAATTTTCAAGGTCTCCTGAGATTTTAATTTATGATAGATAGAGAAACTGGGTTAATATTTTGAGTCACAATAATTCAGGCAAAATCGTACAATAAGAACTAGATGAAAAATCAACATCTACTGGAAAAATAAAGGAAACGCTTCAAAATGCAAACACTCGATAAACCCCTGCAACAACAAGATATAGATAAGCCGTTAACTATAGCCGGAAAAAGCTTTAACTCTCGCCTGATGACCGGAACGGGCAAATATCGTACCCTAGAAGAAATGCAGCAAAGCATCCTCGCCAGTGGATGTGAAATTGTCACTGTAGCGGTACGACGAGTTCAAACCCAAGCCCCCGGACATGAAGGACTCGCCGAAGCCATTGACTGGACGAAAATTTGGATGCTTCCCAATACCGCAGGCTGTCAAAATGCAGAAGACGCTATTCGGGTTGCACGGTTAGGACGAGAGATGGCAAAATTATTAGGACAGGAAGATAACAATTTTGTCAAGTTAGAAGTGATTCCTGATGCCAAATACCTCTTACCTGATCCCTTTGGCACCTTAGAAGCCGCCGAAAAACTGGTGAAAGAAGGCTTTGCTGTACTTCCCTATATTAACGCTGATCCGTTACTCGCCAAACGTTTAGAAGAAGTTGGCTGTGCGACAGTCATGCCTTTGGGTTCTCCCATTGGTTCAGGACAAGGCATCAAAAACGCTGCTAATATTCAGATTATCATCGATAATGCGAAAGTTCCCGTCGTTGTTGATGCGGGTATTGGCACCCCCAGCGAAGCGGCTACAGCGATGGAAATGGGGGCGGATGCGTTACTGATTAATTCAGCGATCGCTCTAGCCGGACAGCCTGCTATGATGGCGAAAGCGATGGGAATGGCAACTCAAGCAGGTCGTTTGGCTTATCTGTCGGGGCGTATTCCCATTAAAAATTATGCCACAGCTTCTTCTCCTGTGACCGGAACGATTAGTTCTTGAGTTCTCAGAGGTTCCCTGCCCTGGGGAACCTGTAATTCCTCCTGAAGTTATTTAACTATTGGCAAATTTTTGTTACTCTAGATTGAATAAGATAAAACGAGGACGTTAATTTATGCCTTATACAACCGAAGAGGGTGGACGCCTAAATAATTTTGCTGTTGAACCCAAAGTTTATACTGCTGAACCTCCGAACAAAAATCAAGTCCGCAATTATATCATTTTAGGATCTTTAGGCACAGCTTTAGTAGTGGGTTTAATTGTTGTAGCTGTTGGAGTTTCGGGTTAAAAAAGAGAAGATTTTTTAACATCGTTATTTAATTGAATTAGGCGTTCATAATTTATCCAGGTGTTTGAGGTTTCAGATACCTGGTTTGTGTTATTGATAGAAAAACCTCAAGCCGCTAATGATGCACTGCATATTGCGATCGCTAGAGTTTATGGTTTAGATTATCTATTAACGTGGAATTGTAAGCATATTGCTAATGCTCAGATTCAGAAAAAACTATCGCAAATTAGCGTTGATGCTGGATATAAGCTACCAATACTTTGACCATCCTAATGGCGGAATTGCTTATGTGAACCTTTCTGGCGAACTTCAACAAATCCCAAATTTTCCAATATGCGAACAACTTCTTGAGGTTTCAGAATTGGAATATTGCTCATGCTGAATGAAAGCCGAAGCCGTGCTAACTGAAATTATAATTGTCTCGGCTGAACCCAGGAGTGTTCAACTTCCTAACCCCCTCTCCTAACACCTTGTTGCACAAACTCAATCTCTCTCCTGGGTTGGTTTGCTCAAAGGTTTTGCTAAACTGTATTTTGATGAGAGGTTAACAACTTCTCTCCCACTTTCTGCCTGTTTTTTCTGTAAATCGGCGAAGATTGCTTTTAAATCGTGGTTGAAAGACTCGGCATATTTTTCACGAATTTTATGAATTTCTTCTACAATTTCATCTTTCCACATGGACTACTCTCCTAGCAACTCGTAAGGTGTACACAGTATTGGTAGCTGATAGCCACAATCTAGGCTAATTTCGGCAAGCTTTCTCTGAATCTGAGCATTAGCAATATGCTTACAATTCCACGGTTAACAGGTAATTCATACCGTGAACGGTTGCTGCGGCAATGTGAATTGCATCTACGTCTGCTTTAGTCGGAAGATTGCTACGGGATAAGAACTGTGCAGCCAATTGTTCAACATCCTGATTTAACTCTAGCAACGGAAAGTTACGGGCGATTTCTAGGCGTTGGGCTGCCATCTCGACATCTCCTTGGGCTGTCTCAATGAGAACGGCTTGGGAGATATAAAGAGTGAAGTCATTCCGACGAGATTCCCACCAATTTCTTGTCAATTGTATATTTGCAGCAACTATTAAATCTCTAGTTGACCTAGCTGTGAGATAGCCCAAAATACTGGTTTCGATGTAAACCGTTTCGCTCATCTGATGTGCGTACAGAGAATAGCCCTATTTAAATGTTAAATGATTTTTTGGTGGTCCTATCCCCTTACTTTTCTTCCCTGCTTTTAGGGGGGACCCAGGGGGGTGAAACTTAGAAAAACCTCTCCCCCAACCCCTCTCCTACGAGGCGAGGGGAGTTCAATAATTCACTCACTTAATTTCATCCAAAGAAATAGTTTCTGTTAGCATTTGATTAGCGATCTTCGAGCATCTCCTCAACAGTCATCTCAATATCGCTGGCAATTTTTTTTAGCAAGGTTGGTGAAATATCTTGTCCTTTGTGAAAAGGTACGGTTGTTCCTCGACCATCCTCATGGCGGAATTGCTTATGTGAACCTTTCTGGCGAACTTCAACAAATCCCAAATTTTCCAATATGCGAACAACTTCTTGAGGTTTTAGAATTGGAATATTGCTCATGCTGAATGAATGATAATTTGTTGTGTGCCGACAAACTGAGTCTCAAAGGTAACATCTTCTTCGAGTAGCATCTCAATCACTTCTGTTAAATTCTCTTGAAGTTCATCAAGGGTTTTTCCTTGAGAATGGGCGCCAGGAAAACCGGGAACATAACCGACATAAAGTTGGGTGTCAGGGTCTTTTTCTACAATTGCTGTAAATGTTTTCATTGGGTTAACGTCAATTTAGATATTTATTTAAAGCCAAAGCCGTGCTAACTGCAATTATAATTGTCTCGGCTGAACCTGGGACTGTAGTATTCAATAACTGTTGCCCCCTAAATCCCCCAATGTTGGGGG
>NZ_LATL02000265.1 GCF_000972705.2 Limnoraphis robusta CS-951
TAGTAATAGGTGTCAGAGATGGTTTAGAACCCGCCCCTACAGAATGATTCTTGATTAGTCGGACATGATCATATAAACTTTTATTAGGGGGAAAATCCCCATCAAATTTTACTCTAATTTTTCTAAAGGAACAATCTGCGGATCAAGAATTTTCGGGCTGGAAGTTGTGAATTTAACGGCGATGGATATTTTACCTTTGTTTCCAAAAATATGGGTGACTTCTCCAATTCCAAAAGATCGATGAAGTACGCGATCGCCAACAGCAAAGCTTTCGACTTTTGAGGGGGTTTGATTCTTTTTTTCGGGAGTTTTTTGAGTCTTTTTAGTTGATTTTGCAGGTTGAGTAACCGGGAGATAACCTTTGATGAGATCTGGGGGTAATTCTTTCAAAAACATCGAAGGAATGCAGGGTTCTAAATATCCCCAGAGACGACGTTCTCGGGCGTGTGAGAGGAATAACTGTTCTTTTGCGCGAGTAATTCCCACATAACAAAGTCGCCGTTCTTCTTCGAGGGCTAAGGGATCATTTAAACTGCGGAAATTGGGGAATAATCCTTGTTCCATTCCCACTAAAAATACTATCGGAAATTCTAAGCCTTTGGCGGAATGAAGCGTCATTAAAGAAACGGCTTGTTCCCCTTCCTGGAGATTATCTAAATCAGACGCTAGAGAAGCACTGGCTAAAAATCCGCCGAGGGTTGTATCTTCAGAATCTTCTTGAAATTGTGCGACGGCGTTACTCAATTCTTTAATATTTTCAAGGCGACTTTCGGCTTCATCTGTGCCTTGATTTGTCAAATCTAGAATATAGTCAGATTCCTGCATTACACCGTCTAAAATATCAAGCACCGTGTAGGATGCGATTCGTTCTTGCCAAGATGATATCATTTGAGCAAACTGATTAACAGCTTTTGCTGAACGTCCAGCTAAGGTATTTACTGAGTCTTGATCGCTGACAATTTCCCACAGGGGAACGCCCAATTGTTGCGCCGCATTGACTAAGCTATCAATGGTAGTTTTACCAATTCCTCTGCGGGGTGTATTGATAATTCGCATTAAACTCATGCTATCAGCAGGATTGGCAATCACTCGTAAATATGAAATTGCGTCTTTGATTTCTTTGCGATCATAAAACTTTAAGCCGCCCACAACTCGATAGGGAATATTGCTTTTAATTAAAGCATCTTCTAAGGCACGAGATTGAGCGTTAACGCGATAAAGTATTGCAAAACTACCATAACCTAATTCGGGATGTTGTTGGGTTAAATTGTTAATTTGAGTGGCAATAAATCGGGCTTCTGCGGCTTCATCGTCGGCTTGATAACAGAAAATAGGCGGCCCTTCTCCGCGTGTCGGACGCAATACTTTTTCAATACGGGTGGTATTATTTTGAATGAGTTGATTGGCGACTTCGAGAATATTTTCCCGTGAGCGATAGTTTTCTTCTAATTTAATCATGGTGCGGGTGTCGTCATCGGCTAAACCGTCCCCAAAATCCTCTTGAAATTCTAACAGAATGGTATAGTCTGCCATGCGGAAAGAATAAATCGATTGATCGACATCTCCGACGACAAAGATTGAACGATTTTTCCAGTTGTTAAAGGTTCTCGGATGTTCGCCGTTGGTGACTAATAGCCGAATGAAATCATATTGAGTGCGGTTGGTATCTTGATATTCATCGACTAATATATGGCTGAATTTTTGATGCCAATAGGCTAGAACTTGTTCGTTTTGCTGGAATAGTTCAACGGGAACTCGAATTAAATCATCAAAATCTAGGGCGTTATTGGCGGCGAGATTATCTTGATAGATGCTGTAAACGTCGGCAATGACTCGACCATTATATTCAGGATTTTCTCGTTGATAAGCTAGGGGAGAAAGCCCTAAGTTTTTGGCGTTACTAATTTGATAGCGAACTTTTCGAGGCTCGAACTTTTTCTCATCTAAGTTAAGCTGTTTGGTGACGATTTGCTTGACTAAACTTTGAGCATCGGATTCATCAAAAATCGAGAAGTTTTGTTGCCACTGTCTGCCTTTTTCGTCGGTATATTTGTTGATATCGTAGCGAAGAATTCGCGCACAAAGACTGTGAAAAGTTCCCATCCACAGATGTTTAGTAATACTGCGATAAACTTGCGATCGCAACTTCGTTTGTTCGGGGGGAGTCAAGGCGGAAAAGGGTTTTTGATACTGAGTTTGCGCCTGTTGTTCAGAAAAGATTGTCTCGACTCGTTCTTTAATTTCTCGGGCGGCTTTGTTGGTAAATGTCACCGCCAAAATATTCTCGGGATGAACGTGATGGGTTCGCAATAGGTTGGCAATGCGATAGGTTAACGCCCGAGTTTTACCCGAACCTGCTCCCGCCACAACGAGCATCGGACCGCAAAAATGTTCGACGGCTTGGCGTTGGCAGGGGTTGAGATGGCTAAGGAAGTCAACGGTCTGAGTCATGGCTGCAAAAGGGAAATTTTCCGCTATAGTTTAGGCTACCATGTTCAAGGTTCCCCTGACTAAAATTAATCAGGGGAGGAGTAACAGAGAAACTTATCAAGTTAGAATTAGCAGTTGTAATAAGTCCGATACCACTCTACAAATCGTTCAATTCCGACTTCAATTGGGGTATCGGGACTAAAGCCAACGTCTTGAACTAAAGCATCAACATTTGCATAAGTGATCGGCACGTCTCCGGGTTGCATCGGAAGCATTTCTTTGACGGCTTGTTTCCCAATACAGTTCTCTAAAACTTCGATCATTCGCAAAAGTTCAACGGGTTTATTATTGCCAATATTGTAGATTTTGTAAGGAGCTTTTGAGTTGCTTTCAGCTTCTGTATTGGGCTGAGGAACGTTATCTATTACCCGGACAATGCCTTCAACTAAATCATCAATATAGGTAAAATCTCGTTGCATTTTACCATAATTAAAGACTTTGATAGGTTCTCCTGCAAGAATGGCTTTTGTAAACAGAAAAACTGCCATATCTGGACGACCCCAAGGCCCATAAACGGTAAAGAAACGTAAGCCTGTTAAGGGCATATTATAGAGATGGCTGTAGCTGTGAGCCATTAATTCATTTGCTTTTTTTGTGGCTGCATATAAACTGACGGGATAATCAACGTTATCTTCAACCGCAAAGGGTATTTTTTTGTTTGCCCCATAGACTGAACTCGAAGATGCAAAAACCAAATGACCCACGTTTGTATGACGGCAACCTTCGAGAATGTTCATAAAACCCGTGAGGTTGCTATCAGCATAAGCATGGGGGTTCGTGATAGAATAGCGAACTCCGGCTTGAGCGGCTAGATTGACAACAACTTCAAATTTTTGTTCAGAAAAGAGCTTTTCTATTTGTTCGCGATCGGCCAAGTCTAATTGATAAAAGGTGAAATCTTTTGAAGAACTGATTTGCTCAAGTCGATCTTTTTTCAAAGAAACATCATAATAGGAATTGAGGTTATCTAATCCGATAACGGTGTCCCCTCGTTGCAGTAACCTTTTAGACAAATGAAATCCAATAAATCCAGCCGCGCCTGTCACTAAGATTTTCACAAAACTTTCCCCTTCTAAACTTCAGGTTTTGACTTCTTTTGGTGTTAACGTTGATTCTATAGACCCAATTTACTAATCGGCTTTAGAGCTTCAGATTAGCAAGTCGCTGTTCTGTAAGATTATGCACTAATTGTAACGGCAAAGAACAGCTTAGACAAATGCAACCCGTTTCAATGATTTTAACCGTTCTATTAATGTCATAGCATATTTTATCAAAATTGTTAAGTATTAGGTAATTTTCAAGCCCTATCCTCAATCAACTGAGTTAACCTCTGGGAGTGACTTCTAGCCAAAGCGGTAAATGATCTGAGCCAAGTTTAGGGCCTATTTTTCGGTCTAAAGTCATCAGATCCTCGCTGTACACCGCGTGATCAATTGCAATCATCATAAAAGGAGGTAAACCTGCTAACCAAGTGGGTTGAAGTCCAAAACCTCGTTGAGAATTTCTCAAATGAGCGGCTTGTAAAAACTGACGAAATCGACTTGACCAAGGGGTAAGATTAAAGTCACCTATTATAATTACTTGATTTCCCTGATTTTGTTGTTGCTGACTCCAAGCGGCTACTGCATCTAGTTCAGTTTGTTGAAAGTTAGAAGTGCCGTTATTTCGAGGACGAGTAACGTGTAAACTGAGAATAGATAGGGTTTGATTCCCTTGTATCTGAGTGGCAATCATCGGACGTTCGGAATTTGAGGGAAAATGAAGAATTTCTGTGTTTTTAATTTGCAGAGATGGGGGTAAATTTGTCGGGACTAAAAAGGCAACTCCATGAGAATTTTTTAGCGGACGGGACTCGACAACCCGATAACGAGTAAGATTAGATTCAATCTGATTTAACCATGCGGGTGTCACTTCTTGGAGAAAAATTAGATCGGCATTTTGTTGGTCTAAATATTGCAGTGTGGGTGTATAATTTGTGTTGTTGCGGTCAAGATTCAGATGAAGTAACTGTAAGGAATTTTGAGCAGTATTATTCCCTTGAACAGCGTTAATATTTTGAGAATGTGGGATAAACAAAGGCAAAATTAACAGGACGTTCAGGAATAAGGGGAGACTAAAAGCTAAACTCCAAAAGCGATATTTAATCCCATTTAATAAAATAGCCAGCAGTAAAATTAAACTCAATTGAACTCGCAAATGATCGAGGAGTTGGAAAACCCACCATTGGCGACCCAAAAAACCCAGAAAAGTTGCAATTGCCGCCAAAATTGCTATAATATTCATGCCAAAACAGAGATTATTTAATAAGAAATTCAAAGTTCTGTTTCTCATTTTAATAAACTTGTTGATTGAAGACGTTTTCCACAATAAAAAGCATCACAAAACCCAAGATAACCGCAATAATGGGAGTCGCTATCCAACCCAATGCAATATTGCGTAAAACTTGCCATTTAATTTGTCTATATCCTTTGACTCCATGTAGTAAACCAATACCAATAACTGCACCGACTACCGCTTGAGAACTAGAAACAGGAATGAGCGGAATTGTCGGTAAATTATTATTCACCAAAAACTGTTGTAACTGCCTCGAAGAAAATACATATAAAACGAGAGAATGAGCAGTCACAGCAACAAATGCAGCCACCGGAGACAGGGGCATCAGATTATTTCCGACTGTCATCATTACGCCTTTAGAGTAAGTATAGACTCCCACAGCTATGGCAATTCCTCCTAATAAAAAAAGCTGTTCTACTGAGCTAAAAGTCAATTGATTTAGACGAATATCTGTAAAGGGAGAGGAAGGAACAAATACTCCCATGACGTTCCCAATATTATTCGCTCCAAGTGCATAAGAACCAAATGCACCTGCTAAGATTAAGAAAAAACGAGTGTAGAAGTCTAGCTGAAGTAAATGAGGTTTAATTCCGTTAATGAAAACCACCACAATTTTATAGAGAATAGCCGCAAAAATTGCCCCTAAAATTGGACAAGCAACCCAAGTCCCTATAATTTTGATTAATGCGTTGATATCGGTTGCTGAACCGCTAAACAAGTTCCAAGCAATAATTGCACCTACAATGGCTTGACTGGTAGAGACAGGTAAGCCAATTTGAGTCATCCAAAACACTGTAATTGCGGCAGATAAGGCGGCTGTAAATGCACCAGGAAGTGTGTTAATTGCACCTAATTCGCCTAAGCCTTCCGCAGCACCCGCACCCCCAATCACTGCTCCGATTATAACAAAAATACTACAAATAAAAGCGGCGGTACTAAATCTAACCATGCGACTTCCGACGGCTGTACCGAATACATTAGCTGCATCATTTGCCCCCAAAGACCAGCCCAAAAATAAGCCACTCGACAGAAAAATGAGTGTTGCGATGATGTCCATTTAGTTGAAAATTAACCTCAAAAAATCATACCATCAAACTTGTTACCTTTAGGTGCATCAAACCTATGGCTTTTGTTCAAGAAATAACTATTTGATGAATCCTACTAATATTATAAAACTCGTTTAATTGCATAAATTGCCAGTTTATCGCTAGCATTTTCAGCCGCATCCGCCAGAGAATTAATCACATTTACACTATCGCGCAGTTGAATTTTTCGCTCCAAAGGCAATTGAGAATCAAAAATATTTTTCTTCAGGCGTAAAGCAATTTTATCAGATTCAGATTCATAAACTCTGACTTTATAAATGTGATCGCGTACTGTGCGCGGATCTCTAAAAAACGAACGGGCTGCAATGACAATCGTTTCTACACTTTTAACCACCATTTGGGTGAGATCTTTAAAGTCTTTTTCGTAAACCGTGGGAACTTCTAATTTTTCGATGATAATATCTTGATAGATATCACCAAATACATCGATTAAATAGTAAAGATTTTCGAGTAAACTTAAGACATCACCTCGGGAATCTGGAATTAACATTTCTGTGTAGAGTTCAGATTCAATTGCCCGCCGTAATTCGTTACAGCGATCTTTAACGTTTTGAATTTGCTGCATTTTTTCTTCACAGCTTTCAGTAACAAAACCTTTGGCAAGATAGGAGGTTAAACCCATTTCAAAGTATAAGCTTCCCTCAGATACTTTATCCATAAATTCATCAAGCTGCTGTTCAATAAATTTTGTTTTGCCAAAGAAGGATGGTATTTTTTCTGACATTGTTTGATCCTCTGTTAAAAAATCTAAGGTAAATTTAAGACCCGATCTAAAAGCATCTTTTTTTCAACTCTAATTAATAGATAACGACCTTTTTCTTCTAGAATTTGATAATCTTTATCCTGTAAACCCAGTCTTTCAAGTTCTTTGAGGCGACTAATCACCATAATTGTTGAAGGATTGGGACGATTTTGAATTGAATCAAAAAGATTGTATATTGGCTGATCTTCCATTAATCCCTTGAAAAAGTCAAGCACCGTATAAAAAACAACATGACGTTCTGAATAATAGACAACACTGGGTTTTCTAAAGCCGATCATCCAGACTTCTTCTTGAGGTTTTTCGACTTGAGAAATCTGCTGAGAAATTTGTCTTAAGGGGAGTTGACGAACTTCATCAATCAGAAAAATTGCGGGATTAACTAGAAGCATAAAAAACGCCATAAATCCAGCTAAATTGGCAGCGATTAACCAACGCCATTGATTGGGATATCGCAGTATCCATGCGATTAATATTGCAGTGGCTATCCAGATTATTCCTCCTCGTAAATGTAAGCCCGATTTTTCAACGACTGCGGGTAAGTCAATGATCGCTGGATCACTTCCGATGAATTGAGGACTATAAAGAGAAGCAATTCCCAGAATAACGAGGAACAAAATATTGAATCCTCCCGTGAACAGTATTCCTCTATTTTTTGAAGCTTTTATTTCCTGGATTTCTGCATTTTGGGCAATTATTGATTCACTAAATAATAAGGCAATTAAAATAGATGCTGCTGGCATTGCTGGTAAGACATAACTGGGAAGCTTTGTAACAGAAATAGAGAAAAAGATAAAAATACAAACAAACCAGAATAACCCAAACAAACCTAACTGATGATCACGAGGCTGTTGACGCCAAAAAGAACGCTGCCAGAAGTGAGAACGAATGATAGCTAAGGGCAAATAAATCGACCAAGGCATAAAGCCAATTAAAACAACAAGAAAGTAAAAATACCAAGGGGCGGCGTGACCATTAACGACGTTCGTAAATCGTTGAATATTGTGATAGCCAAAGAAAGAATCAATATAGGTTTGACCATTGCGGAGAATGACTAAAACATACCAAGGCAGGGCAATTATTGTGAAAATGATTCCGCCTACAAGGGGCTTTACTTCGTGTAAAACGTTTCTGAAATTACCGAGATAAAGGCAAAAAGATGTTAATATTAATCCGGGTAAAACAAGACCAACTGGCCCTTTTGCTAAGACGGCTAATCCCAAGAAAATATAAAAGGATAAATACCATTTATTAGGCAGAGAAAAGTCTAGGAATAACTGAGAAAGAGAAAAGCCTTCTGGGCTTTCGGTTGTTTTTTTTCCTTCCTCAACATAGCCCCAAAAAAAGCAAAATAAAGCGGTTCCCATGCACCCACTTAACAGCATATCTGAGACGCCTTGACGCGCCCAAATCAGGGTTTCAGGATTAAAAGCTGCGATCGCCGATCCGATCCAAGCAGATAACCACAACTGGCGTGTTTTTTGTCGAGAATCAACTGGAAAATTTGAGGGAAAAAATCCGAATGATCGCAAGGTTAAAAAACAACCCACCGTTAAAGCGATCGCCGCCAATGCGGAGGGAAAACGCACCGCCCATTCATTCACACCAAAAACTTGATAACCCACCGCCATCAACCAATAAACCAACGGGGGTTTATCGAAGCGAGTTTCACCGTTAAAATAGGGCGTGATCCAATCTCCTGTCAGTACCATTTGACGGGCGGCTTCCGCAAACAAGGGTTCAGTTTCATCAACTAACCCAGTATTCCCCAAATTCCACAGAAACGCGATGCTACAAATCAACAACAACCCAAAAATTGAGAATCCCCAACTTGTTTTTGGATGTTGATCAAAGGATTTCCAGTATTGTTTGAGGGGTTTGGCTATCTTCAATGTTGTCATTCCCAGTGCGTCATTTCCAAATATTCAATCTCTCAGACCCTAATTTAGCAGTTCGAGGTTCCATCAGGACAGGAGAATTTTTTATTTTTTCACAGTGAGACACTTTTGGCAATCCTAAATGAGCAAATTTTCTCTCTAAAATGATAGCATTTCCTTGAAGCTGTATCTAGAGGTTTAATCAATCTACCGAGTATGACCAAATTTATTTCTAAACTTCATCTCGTGGGTGTGATGGTTATTGTTAGTACCATCATCTTGTTTATTTGTAGCAGTTTACGTCATGCCTTATTTCAATCGAATGCTTTTGATTTGGGCATTTTTGATAATGGGATTTACCTAATTAGTCAAGGGCAAGAACCTTTTGTGGTTTTTCGAGGTTTACATATTTTGGGTGATCATGGGGCTTGGATACTTTATCCTTTGGCTATATTATACAAGATTTTTCCCGATATTCACTGGTTATTTTTTGTCCAAGCGGTTAGCCTGGCGATGGGTGCTTTACCGACTTTTTATTTAGCAACTCAGGCGAATTTAAAACAATCCCAAGCCACGGCTATGGCTGCCGTTTATTTACTTTATCCGCTTGTTTTTAATCTCAATTTGTTTGATTTTCATCCCGAAGTTATAGCACTTCCTGCGTTACTCTGGGCGATTTTAGCCGCTCGTTTACAGCAAGTTTTAGCCTTTAGTTTCGCCCTGGTGATCATCTTAAGCTGCAAAGCGGTTTTATCTTTAACTGTCGCCGCTTTAGGGCTATGGTTACTATTGTTTGAAAATCGGCGAACTTGTGGATTAATTGCTTTATTTTTGGGTTTAACGTGGTTTTTCATTGCAACTCAGGTGATCATTCCTCAATTCAGTGGAGGTGAACCCGCAGGTGTTAAATTTTATGATTCTCTCGGAGATTCTGTTGGGGAAATTGCGATTAATTTGTTGCTGAAACCGGGAATTGTTTTCCAACAAATTTTTACCTTAGCTAATTTGGAATATTTAGTCCTGCTGACTGTTCCGATTATTTGGGGACTTTCTCCCCGACATTTAACGCCCTTAGTGGGTGCAGTGCCGATTTTAGTTTTAAATTTACTGAGTGATAGTGTTCAGCAAAAAAATTTAACGCAACAATATTCCCTTCCGATTTTACCTTTTTTATTAGTGGCTGTTATTTCCACTTTAGCCGCAGGAGGCGGATGGTTCCGTCATCCAAAAAAGATTGTCTTATGGTCATTAATTGCGTTTTTTGCCTTGGCAAAGTATGGCTATTTTGCTTCAAGATATCTCAGACATTTTGATACGGTTCAAGCTTCTCACGAAGCGGTAGCATTAGTAGAAACAAAAGGGAGTGTTTTAACAGCCGATCATATTGCGCCTCATTTAACCCATCGTTCTGTAATAATGTTAGCAACAAAAAGAGCTGATCAATTTGACTTAAATCAGTTTAAATATATTTTACTGAATGCGAGTTATCCCGGCTGGGATAGTTCTAGAGAACTTGTTGATACTCTCGTTGAGAAACTCAAAAAATTACCCAACTTTCAACTCCGCTATCAAAAATCTGAAGTGATGCTTTTTGAAAATCAAGAAGATGAGATTTAGCTTTGATTTACGGAAAATCTATCTTAAGAAGATTGTAAAACTAGAAGTGCTAAGATAGGATTGAGAATAATAGGAATTAAAAATGATGTGGGAAAAAGTTTCTGAACATATTAGCCAAGTAACAGGAGAAAAATTTCAGGCGAGTGATACTCTATCTGTGGGTGGAGGCTGTATTAATCAAGGGTATCACCTCACTGATGGTTCTCGCAACTATTTTGTAAAACTCAATCAAGCGTCTCAAATTTCGATGTTTGAAGCGGAAGCTTTAGGGATAAAACAGATGTGGGAAACTCATACAATTCGAGTTCCTAAACCCCTTTGTTGGGGAACAGAAGAAAACTCAGCTTATATTGTGATGGAATGGTTGGAAATGGGGGGACACAGCCATACAGAAGCGATGATAGAAATGGGAAAAAAGTTAGCGATGATGCACCAATGGACGCCCGCCGATGACTATCCAGGAAAGCATCAGTTTGGTTGGGAGATTAATAATACCATTGGTTCAACACCTCAAATTAATACTTGGACAGAAAATTGGGCGGAATTTTGGGCAAATCATCGAATTGGCTATCAGCTAAAACTGGCGAAAAAGCGGGGAGGTCACTTTGACAATGCTGAGGTTTTAATTGAAAAAATTCCTGAATTGTTAGCAGGTCATCAACCCAAACCGTCTTTGGTACACGGAGATTTATGGGGCGGAAATGCCTCTGTTACGGCTGACGGAGAACCTGTAATTTTTGATCCTGCAACTTATTATGGCGATCGCGAAGTTGATTTAGCAATGACTGAATTGTTTGGTAGCTTTTCACCTGCTTTTTATCGAGGATATGATGAACTGTTCCCGCTTGATGAGGGCTACGCCAATCGCAAAACCCTTTACAATCTTTATCATATTCTCAATCATTTTAATTTATTTGGTGGGAGTTATGGTTCACAAGCAAATCGGATGATTCAGCAACTTTTACGCGAATAATTGACAAACTTTTCACGAATGGAAATCAATTGACTCTCAGCTCACTTGTTTTCAGTCAGTTATCAAACCGAATATTCTAGTCAGGACTAGAAATCGGTAAAATAATACGCACAGTTGTAATTTTATCAGGGATGCTTTCTAGGGTTAATTCTCCGCCATGCAAATCTAAAAGACGTTTAACAATTGCCAATCCCAATCCGGCCCCTTGATGTTCTGCTCGACCTCGATCAAATTGTTTATAAGCTCCCAGTTTGGCAATTTGATCGCTTGTCATTCCCCTACCTTGGTTGATGAATTCGAGAGAATATGTTTGAGAATATACTTCACTTTTAAGACCGACTTTTTGGCTCTCCTCGGAAAATTTAAACGCATTATTCAGCAGTTCTTCTACAATTTTTTTGAAAATTTCTTCGGGAAGTTTAACTTCACAATTATTTTCGAGTTCTAAATTAAAATCTGACTGGCGTTCGGGTAAAGATTCTAGCATTTCATCAGCGACTTTTGTAATCAATGTGTTCGGATCTTTAACAGAACCTTTTGGCCAAAACTTCATACGTTCTGAGTCGTGAACTAACAGTTCTAAATCAGCATAAAGAAGGAAATTAGAAATCAATCGATACAAGCGTTGGGCGGAAGTATGAATATCAGCTAACATCGGTTGTACCTCCACCGCTTCCATCTCGGTAAAATCTTCTATCAACAGTTGAGATAAACCCAGAATACCATTTAAAGGAGTCCGCAGTTCATGGGGGAGTGAAAGTGTCAGACTACTTCTGAGTTCATCAAGATGTTCTTGTGTTTTTTGATCAATCGCATCTTTCTTTTGAATTCGACTAGAAATTGCGTTTAGTAAGTCTTTGCGACTAAAGGGTTTAGTTAAATAATCATCAGCCCCTAAATTCATCCCATAGCGGAGATTTTCGCGAGTGGCTTTAGCCGTCAAAAAGATGAAAGGAATCGTCGAGGTGTTTTTATTTTGACGTAATGTTTTCAAAACATCATATCCATCCATTTCCGGCATCATTACATCACAAATCACCAAATCTGGCAAATATTCTTTAGCAAGTTCAACGCCGTCTCTACCATTTTCTGCACCCCTGACTTCAAACTCTTCAGCTTCTAGAATATCAAGAATAATCTCCCGCACATCTGATTCATCTTCAATCACTAAAATCCGCTTCATCGAGTTCTTGCTCCTTAAATCTCAATGGCAATGTTACTGTGAATATTGTACCCTTTCCAACTTCGCTATGTACAGTAATGGTTCCCCCTAATCGATCAACAGACCGTTTAACAATGGCTAATCCTAGACCTGTTCCTGGAATTGTACCTACATTTCTGGCTCGATGAAAAGATTCAAATAAGTGTTTTTGATCTTCAAAAGGAATGCCAATTCCTTCATCTTTAATCATAAAAATAACTTGTTTTTTTTGATAAAAAACTTTCCAATCAATTTGACCTCCATTCGGAGAATATTTAATAGCATTTGAAATCAGATTTGTAAAGATATGTCGTAATAATCTTTCATCAATTAAAGGAAACATTTGAGAGTTTTTTATGAGAGTGTTTTCTAGATTGATTCTATTTTTTTTACCATGAATTTTTAAAGTGAACTTACACTTCCGATCAGCAGTCAATTGAATTTCTTCCAGTAAGTTCTTGCAAAAAGTATCTAAATCGGTAAACGTCGGATTGTAGGGAAGTTTATGGGCTTCTGATTGACCAATAATTAAAACATCATTTAACAGTTCTGTCAAGTGCTGAATTGTCACTTGAATCCGATTAAAATATTTATTTTTTTTCTCTTCGCTCCAGCGATGACCATAATATTCTAGTGCCTCGGTGGCTGCCATAATTGTCGTCAGGGGTGTGCGAAACTCATGGGAAATCATCGAAACAAAACGAGACTTCAAGAGATTCAGTTCTTTCTCTTTTTGCAGGGCTTTACGCATTTCAGCTTCCGCTCGTTTGCGTTCTGTAATTTCTTCGACATCTCCTTCATAGGCAATAATATTACCTTCCTCATCTCGCACGGCTCTGGCATTTTCGGAAATCCAAATTACATAACCCTCTGCATGATAAACTTGAGATTCAAACGCCAGTACACTTTCCTGTTCTTCCATTAACCGAATAAACTCTGCACGACGTTGTTTATCCACATACATTTGACCTCCAATATCCGTAATTTGAGCCATCATTTCTTGAGGTGACTGATAGCCACAGATACGAGCTAAGGTAGTATTAACATCCAAGAAACGTCCTTCAGGAGTAGACTGAAACAGTCCCTCAACAGCATTTTCAAAAATACTTCGATATTTGGCTTCTGCGATTTCCAATTGCTGACGAGCGTTAAACTCAGCCCGTTGTAGACGTTCATATAAATAGACAGATAAATCACAAATCAAACAAATCCAAAATAACATCAAAATCAACCGCAATGGCTCATTATAGTTAGGAATCGTGTCAAATCCAAAGATACGATTAATCCCGAAATAATACCCGAACGTAATCATCTGTGATAAGAAGTGCAGCGGCCAGCAAACGGGAATGAGAGTCGCTTGCGTGAAAAATGTCGAACCCCAACCCATGAGTTCAGGGCTAACCAGGGGCGAACCTGGCTTGAGAACCTCGACAATCGTCTCAATAATCTGTTCGTTCATCTCCAAAGACCAAGAAAACCCCAGAAAAATCAAGCCGAGATGACGACGCCCCCAGTGAGTTTGTAGGACTCCCATACCCGTAGATAAGCTAAATAGCCCAATCAATTGAATAATCAGTTGCTTATCAAAAAAAGCCTCCCCCACATAAAAAAATCGAGCTAGGTTTAACACAAAGCTCGTCAAGTAGGCCCACAACACCAACCCAAAGGCTAAATTCAATCTGGCTCGTAGAAAGCGATTGCGCCAGGTTTCGTAGGAAAGAGCAGTTAAATTGCCATAATTTTCTGGGTAGGCGTTCGCATTTCTGAGGAATGTCAATATTCCCCGAATCGGCGACAGTCGTTGCAGCAACATCAACCATTTGCGAATCATCTGTTGACCTCTGTAGGATAGGTGAAGCTTGTTTATTTTAATTGAATTATCCCGGCTCAATCCTACTGCACTCGAGGGTTACTCCATGCAACAGTTAAAAAAAAGAGGCTCTGCTTTTAACACAGAGCCTAGTATTTATTTATTCTAGTCGAAAGTTCAAACGTCAGCTTTAACGTACCGTGCCTTCTAGAGCCTGAACATCAATAGGCTTCATGAAGTACAGTTTGATCAACTGCCAACCACTAGAGAGGTAATAGGGTAGTTTTTGGAACAACTGGAAGAACTTAGGCGTATTGGAATTAACAATTTCCGTTAATTTCTCGTTGTTTTTGACGCAAACTTCCAACCGTTCGTAGAACTCAGGACTTTCCACATCCAAGATGATTGGGAAGACACGAGCCGAAGTTTCGTTCGTTTTGAGAATCACATACTTGTCATATTCCCGCGCATCCAAGCCAATGGCTGCATAGAAACCATAACGCTGGACATCGTTTAAGTACATGGTGGCAAATACTGACAGCAAGAAGAAACGACACCACAGCTTCGCCTTCCAATCATTCAGGATTTGCGGCTGAGATTTCATCATGGCATCGAAGAAATCACCATGACGGTTCTCATCTTGGCACCAGCTTTCAAAGAAGCGGAAAATCGGATAAATGCGATCTTCGGGATGAGCTTCTAAGTGGCGATAAATAGTGATATAACGCCAATACCCAATTTTCTCAGAGAGGTAAGTCGCGTAGAAAATGAATTTGGGTTTAAAGAAGGTGTATTTGCGGCTCTTCGTTAAAAATCCCAAATCTAGCGATAAGTTAAAATCAGACATCGCTTTATTGAGGAATCCCGCATGACGAGCTTCATCTCGGGACATCAGTTGGAAGCATTCGGCTAAAAGCGGGCTTTTGTCTTTGAGGCGACGGCTTAACTCTTTGTAGAGTAGGAAACCGGAAAATTCAGCCGTACAGGAACGCTCCAAAAATTCCACAAACAGGCGACGAGTTTCCCCATCAATATGATCCCAGGATTGTTCAAATTCGGCATCCCGGACAAAGTGATGACGGTTGTAGTCCACCCGGAACTCTTCTAAGATAGCTCGCAGTTCATCCTCATTCACTGAGATGTCCATCTGCGCCATCTCATCAAAGTCTGTCGTGTAGAATCGAGGAGTAAGAATGGTTTCTTTGGCGGGAACTTTAACTCCCGGCCGTATTTCATCAAAAGCTGGTTTTTTTAGAGAATCTACCATAGTGTTTCTGTGATCTTAGATGATTGCTGGTTTGAGGTGCAGAGGTTGTTAGGCACTAAGCTTTGGAGTGTCACCCCCACGAACAAACCAATGCCGGGAGCAAAAACGTTGAATGTATGAATTTCAGTCTACCAACCTCTTACCCCCAAAAGACATCTGCTGCGTTAAGAATTGCAACAACAGTTGATACACTGAGGATTTCAGAAGCCTAGAAGCGCTCACTTGCCCGATTCAGCAAAGGATACAGCCATCATGTCCAACCGATCAACGAATTGGTAATAATTCGCTTGACGCCCAAATCGATTAACTGTTGAAAATGTTCGGGACGGTCAACAGTCCACACCACCCAATCTACCCCCTGAGTACGACTTTCCTCAACAAAGTGAGGATTTTCTAACACCACATCCAATAAACTGCTTAAAATCGCATTTCCGGCTGTGGCTGCTTTATGCAGTTGTTGCGGATAATCCGATGCTTCTGTGAGAAAATATCCCAATTTCATCTCAGGACAACAAGAGCGAACTTGATCTAAAAAGTCCTCATTAAACGCCGTCATAATACACTTTTCAACAATTCCCGCCTCTTTCACCTGTTGAATTAACCCTTCAACCTCTGTTTCTGACCATTGACAATGAGGTTTAACATCAAAATAGAGAAAATTTGGCACTCTTTTAAAAATCTCTAACGCTGACGCTAGCGTGGGTATATTTTCCCCAACAAACTGTTCCGCAAACCAGCCTCCCGCATTCAGTTGTTTTAACTCATTTAAGGATTTCTCCCTAACTTTACCAGAAGTTCCCGTAATTCGATCTAAGGTTTCATCGTGAAAGATTACGGGTACACCATCGGCTGATAATTGTAAATCAAATTCTATCGAATTCGCTCCCCCTTCTATCGCCGCACTAAACGCCGCTAACGTGTTCTCTGGAGCCATAGCCGAAAAACCCCGATGAGCAACAATTTCTAAATCCAAGATACTCCTGCTCCTTCACCCTCCACTCTGACCGATTAACGATCTTTTTGAGAGAGTTAAACAACGACAAAATCTAGTTTACCTGAAATTGAATCAATCCATTCATTTAACAGTTACCAGTCTTGTAGGAGTAATTCATAAATTACCCCCCTACCCGTTTCTCTCTTTTTTCCCTAGACTTGAATTAGGTTCGACTATTTATGCTAATCTGGCTCTGATGTCAACCTCTATAGGTAATGAATTTAATTCAGCGAATTCCCGGACGTGCCTATCTTTTACTCGGTGTTACGATTTTTGGTGCCGCCAACGCCCTGACTCGTCAGTTAACTGAATTGGGAGCAGAAAATTTAATTGACGGTAGAAATCCCATCTCTTTTTGTAATCTTCTGTTTGTTGGCAATATTTGGGCTTTTCTGATTTTTTTATTGCTGTATTATCAAGAATTTAATTTTGAACGCATTAAACAAATCTCGAGAAAAGATTGGTTAGCATTAACCAGTGTAGCGGTGTTAGAGGGTGCTTTAGCTCCGGCTTTATTCTTTTCTGCTCTAGAACGAACAATGGTTAATAATGTGATTTTAATTAGTCAAATTGAACCGCCTTTAGTTCTGGCTTTATCTATTTTTTTGCTGAATGAACGAGTCAACCGTTGGGTGATTATCGGTGCAATTGTTTCTTTTATTGGTGTGGGATTAACCGTATTTCTCCCTGACCCCAATCGAGAAATGATGAATATGGCAGGATTTCAAATTGGAATCGGGGAATTCATGGTTGCGATGGGTGCAGTTTCAAGTGGAGTTGGAACGATTATTAGTAAAGTCAGTCTTCGTAATATTTCACTGGGTTTTTTCAATCTTTATCGAAATTTTTTAAGTACAATTATCTTTTTTATTATTGTTGTCTCGCTCTTTGGTTTTAGTCACTTTATGGATGTATTTTCTCCTTTTGTGTGGCAATGGATGTTACTTTATAGCGCTGTAATTGTCGTTGGCGGTCAATTTTGTTGGTTTTCGGGATTAAAAAAGTCTAGTACATCTGAGATTTCTTTAGCAAATTCTTTTGCTCCCCTGGCTGGGGTTTTAGCCTCTTATTTAATTTTAGGTGAAGTCCCAACAACTGCCCAATATCTTGGCGGAAGTGTGATTATTTTAGGGATTATTCTCAATCAAATTGGGTCTTCTAAAGTTCAATCTCAATTCAACCAATCAGCCGCAGAAGGTGATCGCACAGTTGGATACAAAGGCGTTTAAACGACTATTCAGTAATACTCAGATAATTGGGTTGCTCTTTCACCCGATTGATCCAAGCTAAAATCGCTGGAAAACGAGTTAAATCAAATCCGCCTTCATCCGCAACATGAGTATAAGCAAATAAACAAATATCAGCAATGGTGTAGCAATTTCCCACAAAAAAAGGAGAATTTTTTAACTGTTCTTCCATCACCCCTAACGCAGCATAACCAAGCGGTTGTTTTTGTTCTAAAACTTGTTTATACTCCTCTGCTTTTCCTAAAATTGAAATCCAATAACGAGAAGTTGCAATATAAGGTTCATGGCTGTATTGTTCAAAAAACATCCATTGCATCACCTGCGCTTGTTCAAACTGATCGGTTGGGAAAAATGGCGTTTCTTGACTCAAATAATATAAAACAGCATTAGATTCCGGTAAGAACTTTCCCGGTTCTAATTCTAAAAGCGGAACTCGTCCATTTGGATTTTTACTCAAAAATTCTGGGGTTCGACTTTCTCGTTGAACAATATCAACATAAATTCGTTCAAACGGAATTCCCAACTGTGTTAACAACAGACGAATTTTATAACAATTTCCCGAAGGTGGATACTCGTATAATCGCAACATCACTCATAGAAAAGATAGGCGATCGCTATCATCTTACCTCAAAGCGATCGCCATGTCCTCAAATCGAGCGACTCAAGAGTGAAGTACCTATCACCAACGCTATTCGCTTATGGTGTAGGCTTCGGTGCTTCATCCGCCGTTGCCTTTTTGTACGGATACAAATGGGTCTTACACAGCGTCCACAGGCAGACACCCGTCTGACCCAGGCTAAATTTTTCTACGCTTGGTTTTCGCGTTTTTGTGTTCTGTGCCAACAGGATTATTTGATCACAATTCATCCCAACCCCAACGCGCTCGTTTTTGGAGTGGGACTCCGGCGCGATATTTAGTTAAAACTTATTGAGATCAAGCCCTGCTTCTTTTGCCATTGCGTGAATACCCTTGATTTCGAGGGTTTTAATCGCCTTAGTCGAAAGTTTCAGTCTCACCCAACGGTTCCCCTGGGGCCACCATATCCGTTTCCACTGCAAATTCACCTGTTGTAACTTGTGAGTACGACGGTGAGAGTGAGAAACCGCCATCCCATTATTCGCTTTTTTCCCGGTGATCTGGCATCTACGAGACATAATACCTCCAAATTAACACTTCATTTACAGTCCAAACCTTCATTATATTGCCTCATCCGCCGAACAGCGAAATCTCTCACTAACCGTCACCCACCTCCCCTGTTGTTACTCCCCTCGCGATTAATAAATAGTCCCGCCAGGGACACCTTTTCCCTCTCCTCGTAGGAGAGGGTTAGGGAGAGGTAGGAGAGGGTAGGGAGAGGTCGAGAGGGTTAGGGAGAGGTAGGAGAGGGGGTGGGGGTGAGGTTAATTAAACCGCCCGTTGAGTTAACTCAGTCAACACCTGATTTGAACGTTCTACAAAGGATTTCATGGCGTTTGCATCAAAGCCTTTTTGTGCCATTAATGCCAAATCATAAACATGATAACAAATCATTTTTGCCAATTCCGCCGAAGGAGATTCAGTTCCTTCTATACTTCCTTGACTCAAGTTTGCGAGATTTTGAATTAAAGGATGAGACGTATTAATCATCAGAACATGATCTTCGGGAAATTCAGCTTTTTGTTGCTGGAATAATGCTGTCATATCCTGTAACCGTCGCATCGCTTCTGGAAGTAACACCATCGCCGGGGGAGTGTCTTCTGATTTCAAGGCTTCGGTGCGAATATTGAGACGCGGTTTATTAAGGGATTTCTCAAACAGTTCTTTAATTTGTTCGCTGCGAGTTTTATTGGTTTTCGGATCGACAATTTCAGTTTTACTGCTGTCTTTATCGATCAATTCCTCATTAATTTCTGAGTCTACCCGCAGGAATTTAACATCGCTGTGTTCTCGTTCCAGGAAACTAATAAAGTGTGTATCAATGAAAGAATCCAAGAACAACACTTCTAAGCCTTGACTCTTGTGCAGTTCGATATAAGTCGCTTGGGCAGCTTCTTCTGTGCAGTAAAAAACGCGATTTTCATGGCGTTCTTTGTTGCGTTCCAGGTATTCTTGTAAAGTGGTGTAATAGTTTCCTTGTTGATCGAAACTACCAGCAATATTCTCTGAAGATTCCCAAGCATCATCAGCGTCTTCTGGTTTTTGGCTGTCAGTCGGTTCGGGTTTGTAGGTTGTACGGAAGACGAGAATATCTTCAACTTGCTTTTTAAATTTCTCGTCGTTAAGAGAACCAAATTTAACGAAAGTACCGATATCTTGCCAACACCGGATGTATTCTTTGCGATCATCGCGATAAAGTTCTTTTAAGCGATCGCCCACTTTTTTCGCCACATAATCGGCGATTTTCCGCACTGTGCGATTGGTTTGTAAAGCACTCCGAGAAATATTCAGAGGAATATCAGTGCTATCAATCACCCCGCGCAAGGGTAACAAGAATTTCGGGATAATTTCTTCGCAGTGATCGCTGACAAAAACTTGGTTACAAAAGAGTTTAATATTCCCCTGCGTCACATCAACATCGGGCTTGAGTTTGGGGAAATAGAGAATACCATTCACAATGAAAGGATAATCGGTATTCAGATGAACCCATAGGAGAGGATCTTCTTGGAAGGGATAGAGATAACGGTAGAGATCGAGATAATCATCGTCTGTGAGGTTGCTGGGTGACTCTCTCCAGGGCGCTTTCTGACGGTTGAGGGTTTCCCCGTCCATTTTGATGGAGACAGGCATAAAGTCGCAATAGGTTTTCACCAATTGACGAATGCGACTGGCTTCGAGATATTCGAGTTCATCATCCATCAAGGTGAGGGTGATGGTGGTACCGCGTTGGGTACGGTTGGAGTCTTCGAGTTTAAATTGCGGTGAACCATCACAAGTCCAGTGAACGGCTTGCGCTCCGTCTTGGTAAGATAGGGTATCGATTTCGACTTGTTTGGCAACCATGAAGGACGAATAAAAGCCTAAGCCGAAATGTCCGATAATGGCGTTCTCTGCGTTAGATTGATATTTCTGGATGAATTCTTCGGCGCTGGAGAAGGCGACTTGGTTGATGTATTTTTTGATTTCATCAGCAGTTAACCCAATCCCGTTATCGGTGATGGAAAGGGTTTTGCTATCTTTGTCAACTTCGACGATAATTTCGGGTTCACCTGTTTCGCCGGAATATTCCCCAGATCGGGCGATGGTTTTGAGTTTGGAAATGGCGTCAACGCCGTTAGAGACTAACTCCCGAAAGAATACTTCGTGATCGGTGTAAAGGGATTTTTTGATGATCGGGAAGATATTCTCGGTGTGGATGGTGATCGTTCCCTGTTCAAGTACGGTCATAGGTTTTACGGCTAACGTTCATAAATACGGTATTCTGGGACTATTGTGTGCGATCGCTATCCCTTTTTGTGAATGGGATCACCCCCAAGAAGGATTCGGATTTCCGTATGTTGGGAATCAAAGTTATTAAAATTTCTTCAACGTTCTACGAATTTTGTAGGTTAGCGGCTCAATATTTCGTCGAAGTTGACGAATGGCTTGAATTTGTAAAGGGATTTTAGCACCACTGAGTTCGTAGCCTAATTTGACGAGCAAATCACCTGCAACACTTTCAAAATCAGCAATTTCTTCAGGAGAAAGCGATCGCTTCCAGGCTTGTACACGAGAGGGTTCAACGGGTTTAGAAATGAGTTCAAATAAACCCGAGTGTTCTTGAGATATATTTTGATTGGCATCTTGATAGTATTTCAACATTTGAGGGGTGTATTCAAGGTCTAGCCAGCGACACAAATGTTGTAACGTTTTCTCTGGTTCTAGCACCAAGGATTCATAATAGATTTCAGTGTATCGATGTTCTGGTAAGGTTGCTGCGGCTAATCTTCCTGCTTGGACGCGATCGCACCAATATTGACCTGCTTCAATCATATTATTAACCCAGCGAACTTTACGAATGCTCATCGCTACATCTCGACCATCTCGAATAATGTGAACAAATTTTGCATCAGGAAATGCTGCTGCAAGGGGTGAGATATGCTTAACATGGCGAGGCGTTTTATCACCCCAACGTTGTTTGCCAAATTTTTTAGCGGATGCTACAAATAGAGTAGAAATTGCTTGAGCAATGTTAGTCGGTGCGATTTTGGCTAGTGCTGTTTCTGCTTCTTCCAAAGTGAGGTTAAAAATTGGAAAAGTCACTGATTCGGGAGTCGCTGGATTGGTTTGTAGATCTCGAATAAAAAACCAACGTTGATAAGATTGTGTAAAATCACCGTAAATCTCAGGATTTTTTTTGAGGAGGTAGATGAACATTGACTCTTGGGGAATATGAAGGATTGGACTCTGAATCAACATTAATCTGAGAAGTGTCGTTCCAGAGCGATCACATCCGACAATAAAAATAGGTGATTGTGTCATCTGTTGTTTCTCCTGATTCAAGGATCTTGTTTTCTGTTTAATTTTTTTTGTTGAACCGTTTATTAAACTGAATTTATGACCCAAAAAAATGTTTTGATTTATAGAGATTCTTTACTCCCGTACTCAGAAACGTTTATTCCGGCTCAAGTAGAAAGCTATTCCCAGTATACAGGTTTTTATATCGGAAATTATCGCTTTCCTGGAAAAAAATATCCCCTTCCGGCTGAGAGAACCTTGATTTTAAGTGAGAGGGCTAAACTGACTTTAAAACGAAAAATTTTATTTCTGTTAACTGGTTGGGGTTATCAAGATTGGATTAAAACGTTAAAAACACTCTCCCCTTGTTTAATTCATGCTCATTTTGCGACCGATGCTATTTGGACACTGCCTTTAGTTTCAAAGCTGAATATTCCTCTAATTGTAACCTGTCACGGACATGATGTAACTGCTAGTAATAAAACGAAAGAAGATTTAATTAAACTCTATGGAGGAAACCCGTTTCCTCAGATGTATCGAGGGCTGCAACAACGATTATTTAAAACCGCTCATTGTTGCATTGCTGTATCTGAATTTGTTCGTTATAAGGCAATTTTAAGGGGGTGTCCGGCGGATAAATTAAGGGTTCAATATATTGGGGTGGATATCGAAAAATTATCCCCTGATCCGAGTGTTATTCGTCAGCCAATTGTTTTATTTGTGGGGCGGTTAGTGGAGTATAAAGGGTGTCAATATTTGATTCAAGCGATGGCGGAAGTTCAATCTATTTTACCGGATATAGAATTGGTGATTATTGGCGATGGAGAAGAACGTCAGACGTTAGAAAAACAAGCCGCAAGCCTTCTAAAACGATATCGTTTTTTAGGGGTACAGCCCTCAAAAGTTGTTAAAGATTGGATGAATCAATCGATGTTATTTTGTTCGGCTAGTTTTACAGATTCTAAAGACACTTGTGAAGGTTTACCAATTACCATATTAGAAGCACAGGCGATGAACTTACCTGTCATTGGTTCAATTCATGCAGGAATTCCTGAAGCGATTATTCACGGAGAAACAGGACTGTTATTTCCAGAAAAAGATTGGAAAACTCTAGCGGAACAGATTCTCAGTTTAGCTCAAAATAGGCAGTTGAGGCAACAGCTAGCAAATACAGCCCGTCAGAGGGTTGAGAAAATCTTTAATTTACAAGAAAATAATAAAAAACTAGAAAAAATTTATGATCAAGTTCTGACTAAAGCTCATTAAAATAACTACCAATCAATCAAAAAATATGGTTTTTATTTCAGTTATTATTCCAGTCTACAACGCAGAAAAAACGATTCAAGAAACCATCTTGTCAGTTTTAAATCAAACTTTTCAAGATTTTGAAATTATTGTAATTAATGATGGTTCTCAAGATAAAACGCTAGAAAGATTAGAAGCTATTCAAGATAATCGAATTCAAGTTGATTCCTACCCCAATTCAGGTCAAGCAGCTAGCAGAAATCGAGGAATTCAACAGTCAAAAGGAGAATTGATCGCTTTTTTAGATGCGGATGATCTCTGGACATCAGATAAACTAGAAGCTCAGTTTTTAGCTTTAAAAGACCATCCAACTGCGGCGGTTGCTTATAGTTGGACTCATTATATTGATGAAAAAAGTAACATCATTCGTCGAGGTTCTCAACTCAATTTAACAGGAAATGTTTATCCCCATCTATTAGTCACAAATTTCTTAGAAAATGGTTCTAATCCTTTAATTCGACGACAAGCTTTAATAGAAGTTGGAGGCTTTGAAGAAACTCTCCCTCCCGCAGAAGATTGGGATTTATATCTGCGTTTAGCGGCTTGTTATCCCTTTGTTGCTGTACCAAAAGCTCAAATTCTCTATCGAGTTTATCCCAATTCTATGTCCTCCAATATCTTGAAAATGGAATCATCAGCTTTACGAGTGATTGAACGAGCATTTCAACAAGCACCTCAATCTTTGCAACCTCTCAAACAACAAAGTTTGGCAAATGTTTATAAATATCTTACCGTTAAAGCGTTAGAAGGTCAACCCAATCGACAACGAAGTTTAACAGCAATGCGTTTTTTAAAAAATGCGGTTCAATTTGACCCCAAGTTATTAACCCAGAAAGTTAGTTTAAAGGTTATATTAAAAATAGCAACTATTCTGATTCTTCCTGACCAACAAACAGAAAAATTGCTGAAAAAATATCCGCAAATTCTTGATACTGTCACACTTTTAGGATATATGAAAGTCAACCCAGAGTAAATTTATTTTTCTGATGTTTTTCTCAACCAAACTTGATAGAAATACCCCCAACTCCGCCACATTCGTGAACGAGTGACAATTCTCCTTTGTTGATTGGGTAATATTTGAGCAATGATTCGTCTAAAATTGAGAAGTTTGACTACACTTTCTTGGCGTTGCTGTTTTATAGATTTCCCTAAATGTTGTTCAGAAATTGCTTCTGAACGTCCTTGCCAATAACTTCTTCGGAGTAACCAATTTAAGTTTATTCGCTCTTGAGAAATCCAATGTTGAACAGAGGCTTTAGGATGATAGTAGAATTTTTCGCCTTTCTGTTCTAATGCTAAATTCAGCAGTAATTCTTCTTGAGACAGTAGACTTTCACCCTTTCTTCCGAGTTGTTCACAAAACCCACCAACCTGGGATAAAGCGTCTCGTCGATAGGTCATATTTGCACCATAAGGAAAACGTTGAAGCGGAAACCAACAAGGATTAGAACCATAATCTAATGTTGTAAAATAGGAAGCAATATCTGAATATTCTTCAACCCAATTGAAAGTGGGAATTTCCCAGAGTCCGTAAATCGGACCCCCAACACAAACGGGTATAGGTTCAACGGTTTTAAATGTTTCTAAAATCGCTTCTAACCAAATAACACAAGGAATAGCATCATCATCAAGATATGCGATATAATCCCCTTTTGCTGCTTTTAACGCCGTGTTTCTCGCTTTGGAAAGCCCTAAAATGGGTTCATAAATATAGTAAAAATGAATAAAGTCTTGAGAATATTGATGGCAGATTTGTTTTGTATTATCTTTTGAAAGATTATCAACAACTAAGACTTCAAAAACGTCTTGAGGCAATGATTGCTTTTTGAGGGCTTCTAAAGCCAGTTGTAAACGTTCAGCACGATTATGAGTACAAATCGCTACTGAAATTAAAGGATAATGTTCAGAATAATCTGGAGTATACGGCATAGGTAAAAATGTTAGCGAGTTGAATGAGTAATGACTTCTTCATAGAAATTAAGGGTTTGTTGACTCAGTTTAAGCCAGTCTAATGCGTCTAGGGGTGCTTGTTGTGAACGGACTGTTTCTATCACCCAGTTTAAACCGTTCTGAAGTACAGTTGTGGTGAATTCTCCCTCGTAAAGTTTTACCCAGTCTACCCCGACTTGAGTTTGTAGTTCCGCCAGTGCGCCTTGCTTGGGAAGTAATACAGGACAATCAAAAGATAGTGCTAAAATTGCACTACCAGAATTTAAAATTTGTTGAAAGGGTAAAACAACTAAATCCGCAGCGTTCAGATAAATTTGTACCTGTTGATCGGGGATAAACTTTAAGTCTAATTTAAGATTTTGAGCGTTTGCCGCAGTTTGAATCACCTCTTCAGCTAATTCAGAAATCTCCGGTTTCCCCGCAATAACAAGCGTCCAGTTTTGGGGATTTAATTCTCGAAAAACTTGAATCAGTTGCGTAACATTTTTATAACGGTCAATATAGCCTAAAAACATCAAAGTTCGATGATTTTCAGGAATATTTAAACTTTCTCTTGCTTGAGTTTTACTAATATTATTGGGATAAACTTCTCGATAGTGACCATGAGGAATAATCGTATTTGGGCAATGTTGTAACCTCGGAAATAATTCGTTTGTTAAAGCTTGACTAGACTGACATAAATTAATAGCTCCATCAACTCTCTTAATAAATTCAGACTCAAACCAGCTTGCTAATTTAGGATGTAAAAGTAAGTGAGGTTTTTGATCGTGAATTGTCCAGACTATGCGAGTTCCTCTGTATCGTACCCAATCAATTAACGCTAGCATTAATCTGGCTCTAGTCCAAGCGACTAATAAATTAGGATGACGAACAATTGTTTCCACAGGCCAGTGAAGATGAAAAATATTATAATTTTGTTGTAATATTGTTTTAAATGAAAATTCCGTGACCTCTGATCCCTGCTGACTGAGATGATTGTACAGTAGCCAATTGTAGGGATTTTTGTATTTTGTTTTAAAGGCTGGCCATGCAATAACTTTCATTTTGATAGAGCTGAAAATTAACAGTAAAGACTAACGAGTTAAATACCCCTTTTTCCATAAATAAAAAGGACTTTTCAAACTACTGATAAAAAGTTCCATCTCACAAGCCGCTACTAAATCGGTTTTAACAACTTGACCATGCTTGATTAAATGTAATGCGATTTTTCGCAGATCGTTAATCATATAAGCTAAGGATAAAATCGGTCTAATTCCGGGCTTAACCCCAACCATACGAGTCACATAACGACTTAAACCAATTCCTCGCATAAATGGAATTAAATACTCTCGTTCCAAACGATGGCGAGGAATTTGATGATTGATCTGCATTTGCGGATTATACCAAATTTCCCATCCCGATTGTTGAATATAAGATAAAACTTCTAAGTCTTCACCCGTTAACATACTCCCCGGAACTCGACCACTCAAAATGCACTGATCCGGTACACTGGAAAGCCAAACTTCTCGACGAACAACTAATCCGGCTGAAGGCGGTAATAACTTAACTTTTGGGTTGTAGAAAAGGGGTTCTGAACCTCGTTCGGTAATCGCTAAAAAGGCTTGAATCCGCTCAAAATTTGCAGGCGGTTCGACTTCAAAATCTCCGTGAATTTGACTGCCATAGGCTCCTGCTTTGGGGTGTTCGTGGGCAAATTTGCAAGCCGCAGCTACCCAATTTAAGGCAGGTATATTATCATCATCTAAGAACCCAGTCAGAGGGGCAACAGACTCTTTAATCCCTCGTTTTCGGGCAAAAGCAGCACCTTGTTGGGGTTCAAAACAATAGCGTAACGGAACGTTTAATAACCAATTTTGTTGATATTGTTGAACAATTTCCGCCGTGTTATCGGTGCTATTATTATCAACAACAATCACTTCCCAGGAAATCTGCTCAACATCGGTTTGCGATCGCAACTTGTCGAGTACCTGGGGTAAACGTTTAGCGCCGTTGTATGTTGGGATTGCGATTGTAAAATCCAGCATAACCGCTTGTTTGTCAGGGTTTGAAGTGATCCGCTTTCAGTAGTATTAGCCCTTGATCGAGCCGCACTCCCACTATAACTCAATTCTGTCTTCTTGCTGATACTTTTGGGGTGATTCGGCATTTACACTTTTATACTGATAAACAGTTTAATAGGGATGCAGATTTCAAGATGCCACAAATCTCTATCATTATTCCCGTCTATAACGGTGCAACGACAATTCAAGCAACGATAGACTCTGTTCTTGCTCAAACTTTTTCAGATTTTGAACTGATTATTGTTGATGATGGTTCAACGGATGATACGCTCAAGATCATATCTCAGTACGGCGATCCACGTATCCAAGTTGTTTCTAGTTCCCACGCGGGGGCAGCCGCTACTCGTAACCGAGGACTCAAACAAGCTTCTGGAGAATATATTGCCTTTTTAGATGCGGATGATTTGTGGACTCCCGATAAACTAGAAGCCCAACTCAACGCCCTCCAAACCCATCTTGAAGCCGCAGTCGCTTACAGTTGGACAGATTTTATAGATGAGGCGGGTTCCTGGCGACAAGCCGGAAGACACAGGACAGTTAATGGAGAAGCCTATGCTGCAATGCTTCTTTATAACTTTATCGAAAGTGGTTCAAACCCGTTAATTCGTCGTGATGCTCTCAACACCGTAGGCGGTTTTGATGAGTCTTTAACGGGTGGACAAGATTGGGATTTATACTTGCGTTTAGCGGCTCGTTATCTATTCGTAAATGTTCCGAAAGTACAGATACTTTATCGGATTCGCGATAACTCGATCTCTGCCAATATTACTCGTCAAGAACAACAAGTCGTCAAGGTTTTAAACAAGGCTTTTTCTCAAGCACCGAAAAACCTCCAACCGTTAAAACGAAAAAGTTTAGCCCTTGTTTACAAGTATCTGGCGTGCAGAATCTTAGAACAGGCTCCCTCTCGCCTCAACGGTTGGAAAGGTTTGCGATTGATTGGAATTTATACTTGGTATGAACCTCAACTCTGGGAACAATTAAAGTTAATTTTGATTCTCTTGTTCAAAAGTATTGCTCTGATTGTTTTACCTCAATCTCTAAAATTACTGCAAAAATTTAAACTGACCACCCCATAAAAAATTTAGTTTTCGAGTTTAGCGATTGTGGTAATAGCGGTTACGGGAGAAGAGGGTTTTTCTAAAACGGGGGGTTTACTACTAAAAGATAAACCCTCTTCTGAACGATCAACACAAATCGTATCTCCCGGCATAAACTTCTGTTCTAACAACAAATTTGCAATCGGATTTTCTAACTCCCGTTGAATCGCTCGTTTTAACGGTCTAGCCCCATAAACCGGATCATAACCGACTTCAGCAACATAATTCATCGCCTCTGGCGACAACACCAAACTAATTTTTTGATCGACTAATAAGCGCATTAATCGCTTCACTTGTATCGCCACAATATGACGCAATTCTGACTTATTTAAAGCATGGAATAGAATCGTTTCATCAAGTCGATTGAGAAATTCGGGGCGAAAATGCGATCGCAAAGCCCCCATCACCCGACGGTGCATTTCCTCATAACGAGTATCATCACCCGCGACATCTAAAATATACTCCCCGCCAATATTACTCGTCATTACAATCACCGTATTTCGGAAATCTATTTTCCGTCCTTGCGAGTCCGTAATTCGACCATCATCTAACACTTGTAAGAGGATATTAAACACATCAGGATGGGCTTTTTCCACCTCATCAAACAGAATCACAGAATAGGGATGACGGCGCACGGCTTCAGAAAGTTGGCCGCCTTCATCGTAGCCAATATATCCCGGAGGCGCCCCCACTAACCGAGAAACGGCGTGTTTTTCCATATATTCGGACATATCAATCCGAATCAAGGCATCTTCGCTATCAAACAAAAACTCTGCCAAGGCTCTCGCTAATTCAGTTTTTCCGACCCCTGTCGGCCCCATAAACAGGAATGAACCGATAGGTCGAGAGGGATCTTTCATTCCGGCTCTAGCACGGCGTATGGCGGCAGCTACGGCAGCTACGGCTTCCTGTTGTCCGATGACTCGTTGATGCAGATGGCTTTCGAGTTGCAGGAGTTTTTGACGTTCTGACTCTAACAAACGATTAACCGGAATTCCCGTCCATTTAGCCACAATTGCAGCAATATCGGCTTCGGTGACTTGTTCTCGCAACAGAGTTGAACCTTGGGACTGTAATTTCAGCAGTTCCGCTTCTTTGGCTTCCCGTTCCCGATGAACCGCTTCTAATCTGCCATATTTTAACTGTGCGGCTTTATTCAAATCATAATCTCGTTCGGCTTGTTCGATTTGAACGCGCAGTTTTTCTTCTTCTTCTTTGAGGGTATTAATACCATCGAGTAACTCTTTTTCCGACTTCCATTGCGAGGATAATTTTTCTTGCTTGAGTTTCAAGGCTTCAATTTCTTGTTTAATGCGTTCTAAGCGCACACTCACCGCCAGATCTGTTTTAGAATCTCCATTGCTAATACCGCTTTCGCCTTCAATAGAAAGTTTCTCCATTTCTAACTGCATCACCCGCCGATCTATTTGTTCTAAATCTACGGGTTTGGAAGTAATTTCCATTTTCAATTGAGCGGCAGCTTCATCGACTAAATCAATGGCTTTATCCGGTAAAAAGCGATCGCTAATATAACGACTGGAAAGCACCGCCGCCGCGACTAAAGCCGAATCAGTAATTTTAACGCCGTGATGACGTTCGTAGCGATCTTTGAGTCCGCGTAAAATGGAAATCGTATCTTCGGGAGAAGGCTGATCAACATAAACTTGTTGAAAGCGTCGTTCTAAAGCGGCGTCTTTTTCGATATGTTTGCGGTATTCATCGAGGGTGGTTGCCCCAATACAGCGCAATTCGCCCCGGGCTAACATCGGTTTGAGTAAGTTTCCAGCATCCATCCCTGAGCCTCCGGTACTGCCGCCACCGCCTGCACCGACAACAGTATGGAGTTCATCGATAAACAGGACAACTTGACCGTCTGAGTGGGTGACTTCTCGCAAAACAGACCGTAACCGTTCTTCAAATTCGCCTCGATATTTGGCCCCAGCGATTAAACTGCCCATATCGAGGGAGATCAGTTGACGGTTTTTCAGAGATTCCGGGACATCTCCATTAACGATGCGTTGGGCGAGTCCTTCTGCGATCGCTGTTTTCCCGACACCCGGTTCTCCAATTAACACGGGATTATTTTTCGTCCGACGGGATAGACAGCTTACGACTCGGCGAATTTCTTCATCTCGACCAATAACTGGGTCAAGTTTTCCCGCTTTGGCTTGTTCGGTGAGATCACGTCCGTAGCGTTTGAGGGCATCATACCCCGTTTCGGGGTTCTGAGTTTCTACTTTTGCGCTGCCGCGAGTGGCTTTGATGGCGTCTTCTAGCTTTTTACGAACCGAGACGGAGGGAGGACGGGCGGATGATGAGCGTTGTTCCATGCCGGGGCGTCCGGGGCGAGTCGATTGTTGCTGTTGTTGTCCACCGCCACCGAGAAGACGCCGCCCAAGCCGTTCATCGTCAGAAAAAGCCAGTAAAATATGTTCGATGGAGATAAATTCATCTTGCCAGCTTTGTCGCGTTTGTTCGGCGACATCTAGCAATACATCTAACCCACGCCCCAGATAGAGATCATCGATTTTACCGACTCGGGGCTGACGCTTGGTGTAGGCTTCGAGTTGTTGAGTTAAACTATCGGGGTCTATTCCCGCCCTTAGCAGGATAGTTGTAGCGAGTCCATTTTGTTCGAGTAGAGCAATAATTAAGTGTTCAACTTCGAGATTCTGATTGTAAAAACGACGAGCCACTTCCTGGGACTTAACGATAGCGTCCCAGGCTTTCTCTGTAAATTTGCTCTCATCAGTCGGTTGCATCTTGCGGTTTCAGATTTTGGGTTGGGAATTTGAGCGGACACTTTTAGGGTAGAAGCAGGAAAATCTTGTTCTAAGGTGTGCTGCTGTTCGTTCTCCTACTTCTACGTTTTTTGATTAACTTGCAGCAGTTGCGGTTTCTTTCTCGCTGCTGCTTCCTTGGGTACCGAGTTGAATTAGTTCTATTTTATAGCCATCGGGATCTTGTACGAAGGCAATCACGGTAGAACCATGTTTCATCGGGCCGGGTTCACGGGTTACTTTAGCACCTGATGCTTTAATTTGCTCACAAGTGGTGTAGATATCGTCTACTCCGAGAGCAATGTGGCCGTATCCATCCCCGATCTCGTAATGATCTACGCCCCAATTGTAGGTTAACTCAATAACAGCCTGATCGGCTTCCTCTCCATAACCGACGAAGGCTAGGGTGAATTCTCCTCCCGGATAATCTTTCTGGCGTAGGAGCTTCATTCCGAGAATATCACAATAAAACTTCTTAGATTCTTCTAGGTTGCCGACTCGCAGCATTGTATGTAACAGTCTCATTGCTGATGTTGACCTCTTGTTAGTGTACCCTCATTGTTTATTTTAAAAGGATGTTCGCTACTTAGGCCGAGATTGGGCTGAAAAATGCGTTGACCTGACATCGATTTCCAGGATATTTCCACCAATAGTTATCTGCTATCGCTTCACGGTTTGTTACTTTGTTTAACGAACAAGTTCTTGAAATTTTTGCGGTTTTGTGGTATAAACCCCGGAAAACTTTTAAAGATGGGCTTGGGGGAATATCCGTATTTTTGGGGGTTACTCAGTTTATCATAGGTTCATTTTAATTTCTGTAACTCTATCCTAGCAATTTCAGAAAAGGGTGCTTAAATTGTAATAGGGACTACAAAAAACCGAGATGCAAGCCTGTACATCCGGTTTGAAGCTTGACTGTCCCCCCGGAATTCATTTCAGTTTGAGTCAAGAAGCACCGCCAAGCTTATACCTGTGAGACGAAAAGTTCCCACTTCACCCTTCTAAGGTTTATAAATTTTTTTTGCTGGGCTATGAATAAACTTACATCAACGTTGGAACCCTTGACACCAGAAGATGTCACTCGCTTAACCGGAATTGATACCCCTGTAGTCGAAAAAATTTTTAATGCGATTAGTGATTTTACAACGGGAGATTATCGCAAAATTCGACGCGCTGAAGAACAAGGAATAAAAGACGCGAGAATAGAACTTCTCAACACTTTTATGAATAAAATGTCAGGCTATCAGGGTGAGATTTATCGAGGAATGTCATTCACTGAAAAGTCGATTAAAACTTTTCTAGAAAAGATCCAGCAGCCTGAAGGTTATACTTTAGAAGCGATGGCTAGCTTTACGTTTAGTCTGAATGTTGCTGAAAATTATTCAGGTTCTTGCTATTCAGTTGTACTGAGAGTTAAAGGGAATCGTTCGGGTGTGGCTATTTGTAATTTTTCCGCTATGTATGCTGAATGTGAAGTTTTAGTTCCCAAAGGAACTCGATACAAAGTCGTTAATCTTCCTGACAAAATTGAACCGGGTAAAATTAATTATATTGACCTTCAGGAAGTTTAAAATCATCAACTTAGTGATCGGGGTTCAGCCTCTGAGGGCGGGTTTATTCAGGTTCTTTATGAGAGACATAGATCTTTGTTGAACCCGCCCCTACAGTTTATTCAATCAATGGTCAAACCACACCTCGACACATTCTAACATTTGATTAAATTTAAAAATTCACTTCTCCGACACAAAGGCTCGCTCTTTGTGTCCTTGTGTCTTAGTGGTTTTTCTTCAAAACATTCTAACATTTGATTAAATTTAAAAATTCACTTCTCCGACACAAAGGCTCGCTCTTTGTGTCCTTGTGTCTTAGTAGTTTTTCTTCAAAAAATAGACCCGATAAAAATAATACTTTCTGTAGGCTTTAAAATTTTCAGCAGAAAAGCTTTTACAAAAGGGACTTTCAGGGGTAAACTGAAAGACTTAGATTCATCTTACCATGCGCCCGGTTTCATGCAACTGATTGACTGGTTAATTGTCTTGCTGTATCTCATCGTAACAATGGCGATGGGGTTGTATTTGTCTCGTAAAGGTTCCAAAAGCCTCGCTGATTTTTTCGTTTCCGGGCGATCGCTTCCCTGGTGGTTAGCCGGAATTAGTATGGCGGCGACAACGTTTTCAATTGATACGCCTCTCTATATTACTGGAATTGTCGCCAACCGAGGCATTGCAGGAAACTGGGAATGGTGGACGTTTGGCATTTCTCACGTCATTATGGTGTACGTTTTCGCCCGGATGTGGCGACGTTCAGAAGTTCTCACCGATGCCGAATTAACCGAAATACGTTATGGTGGTAAAATGGGGGCAATTTTACGGGGTGTAAAAGCATTTATTTTTGCAGTTCCGATTAATTGCATTGCCATTGGTTACGCCATGTTAGCGATGGTAAAAGTCGTAGAAGCATTAAATATTTGGCAAGCTTTGGGGATTGACGCAACAGAAACTAATCTGAAACTTTTAAGTGTAATTGGAGTCAGTATTTTTGTTTTATTTTATGCTGGTTTAGCGGGTCTTTGGGGCGTTGTAACCACAGATTTCTTTCAGTTTTTTCTAGCCTTATTGGGTGCGATTATTGTTGCCTTTTTTGCCGTTAATAGTGTGGGCGGAATTCAGGAGTTGGTCATAAAAGTTCCCCTCGCTTCTCCAGACAAAGATATATTATCTTTACTTCCGATTTCGGTGGGCGGTGAAAATGGATTTCTCGCCTTTAGCAAAACAGCCGGAATTTCAGCAAGTACCTTTTTTGCTTATATTTTTATTCAATGGTGGTCATGGCGACGCAGTGATGGGGGCGGTGAATTTGTCCAACGATTTGCAGCAGCAAAAACGGAAGCAGAAGCCGAAAAAGCCGCCTGGACGTTTAATATTATGAACTATGTGATTAGAACTTGGCCTTGGATTTTGGTCGCCTTAGCTTCAATTGTTCTTTATCCAAATTTAGAAGATAAAGAGTTAGGTTATCCCCAATTAATGCTGGATTTTCTGCCACCGGGAATTTTAGGGTTAGTTGTGGCTTCGTTGTTAGCGGCGTTTATGAGTACGGTTTCAACTTCGATTAATTGGGGGGCTTCTTTTATTACGAATGACCTTTATCTACGTTTTATTAAACCTGATGCCTCTCAAACTCAACTGGTTTTCATGGGGAGGTTGTCTTCAGTTTTAGTCACCGCTTTGGGGGCAGGTGCGGCATTTTTAGCAACGGATGTTGCGACGGTTTTTCGGTTGGTGATTGCGATAGGTACGGGTTCGGGATTAATTTTAATGTTACGGTGGTTTTGGTGGCGAATTAATGCAGCAGCAGAATTAACCGCAATTGTAGCCAGTTTTTTTGTAGGAATGGCGACGAGTTTAGTCCCCATTTTTAAGATCGAAGATTTTGGCTTGCGGATTATGTTTATTACCGCTTGTGTAACTGTTTTGTGGGTGACGGTTTTGCTGTTGACTTCACCGGAATCAGAAGAAACTTTAGAAACATTTTATCGGCTTGTCAGACCCGGTGGGCCGGGATGGAAACAACAACGCCTGAAAACCGGGTTAACTCCGGTTCAAGATTTGGGGCGGGATTTACAAAAAGCGATCGCGGCTATTGTATTATTATTAGGAGCCTTATTGACGGTTGGTGGTTTTTTGTTGTTGCAAGAAACGTTCGGTTGGGTTTGTCTCATTTTGACGGTTGGGGGCGGCGTGGCTTTGCGTCAATTGAGTAAAAGCCGAGTGTTACCCATGCCCAGGCCAGGACTCGATGACGAAGATCTCGAAGATTATCAGTAGAAATCTAGACACAAAATAGATTACAATTAGATTGGAATTTTCTAGCTGAAGTTGAAAATCCTATGGCTATTTTTCGTCAATATATTGCACCCTTGATTGTCGTTTTAATTTTTCTATTGGCTCTGGTTGCGGTGAGTGCGCGTATTTTTTTACCCGGGGATCTAGCTGCACCTGCACCCATTGGAGAAGTCAGTCCGACGGGTGAACAAGCTCAAGTTTTTCTCAGTAATATTCGTGTCTGATTGGTCAATTCCGGGTTATCGATTACGTTTGGGTTCTCGTTTGGATCGGGCGTTGCTGTTGAAGTTTATGAACCGCACCTATCGAGAACTTCATCCAGAGCGCAACTTTAGCCATTTAGCGGATACCATTGAGCAGTATTTTAGCAATCAAACGCCTCTGTGGTGGGTAGAAGTTGCAGGCGAAGAATATTCTCTGGAAACAAACAGTCCTTTTCCCCCTTTACAACCGATTTCTCCGATTGCTTGTTTATGGATGGGAAATGCCATTGATCAGTTACAGGGTGAACGCATTGCTCATATTTTTCTACTGTATGTTCATCCTGACCACCGACGTCGTAGGATAGGTTCAGCTTTGATGAATCATGCAGAAAACTGGGCAAAACAACGAGGTGATCAGCAGATTAGCTTGCAAGTTTTCTCCCACAATCAACCTGCACTGAATCTTTATCAGAAACTTGGCTATCAAACTCAGTCCATTTCTATGTATAAGTCCTTATCCAATCTCGAAACATGAAACAAATCTGCGATCGCCTGCTAAGATGTCACCCTGATGCTGTAAATTAATGCTATGGAGGATGATGAGTTAAGTGTAATTCATAGCCCGCAAGCATGGGAAAGCCCACTGGATCATCTGGAGACATCAGAAACTCCCCAACCCGATCCAGAGGAGATGTTGCCGTTACTCGAATCACCGGAACCGCAACGCCGAATGATTGCAGCACGGGCATTTTGTGAGATTCAAGACAGGCGGGCTGTTAAGCCGTTAATTGATTTGTTGGCAGAAGCCTGTCCCTTAATTCGAGTCAGTGCAGCTTATGCCTTGGGACGAAACCCCAGTCCAGAAGCAGTAGAACCGTTGATCAAACAACTTGAACAAGACTGGAATGGTTATGTTCGCAAAGGGGTTGTTTGGGCGTTGGGAAATTGTCAGGATCAACGGGCTTTAATTCCGTTGGTGGATGCGTTAAAAACCGATATTCCGGCGGTGCGGTTGTGGGCCGCTAGTTCTTTGGGTCAAATGGCAAAAGTCGGGTATGATGTTGTCGTGCGGGCAGTTCCACCTGTAATTGAAGGACTGATCCGGGATGAAGTGGCGGCGGTTCGCAGTAATTGTGCTTGGGCGTTAGGTCAGTTGTGTCGAGAAATGCCTTCTAATGTCGTCTATGCAGGGGCGATCGATGGCTTAATTGAAGCCTTAGAAGAAGATCAAGATATGGGCGTGCGAGAAGATGCAAAATCTTCGTTATTGCGAGTCGGTGATCCGCGTGGGTTACAGATTATTGAGGAGTTACAACGGGACGGTTTATTGTAGTTTTCTAATCACTCGCTTTGCCAATTTGAGTAAAACCAGGAACAATATAGCGTGAACGCCTAGAGTGTAATCAATCAATATTCATGAACTTAAATACCATTACGATTTCTGCGGAAACCAACAACCCCGAAGGTTTAATTGTATTTCTGCATGGTTGGGGTGCGAATGCAGAAGATTTAGCTTCGTTAACGCCTTTGCTGAGACTAACCCAATATCAGTTTATCTTCCCCGACGCACCCTTTCCCCATCCACAAGTTCCGCTTGGACGGGCTTGGTATAGCCTAGAAACCCAGGAATACAAAGGACTCGATCAAAGTCGCCAAACCCTGATCGACTGGTTAACCTCCCTAGAAGCCACCACAGGTATTCCTGCGAGTCGGACAATTTTAGGCGGTTTTTCGCAAGGGGGGGCGATGACGATGGATGTGGGGCGAGAGTTAGGCTTGGCGGGATTAATTGTGTTGAGTGGCTATCTGCATTTTTCACCGGAACCTGTGAGTGGTTCTTTCCCTCCGATGTTAATTGTACATGGTCGCCTGGATCGAGTTGTGCCGTTGACTGCTGCTATCAGAGCTAGAGATCGTTTTCAGGAACTCGGAGCAGATATACAGTATCACGAATTCGATATGGCTCACGAAATTCGTCCGGAAGTTTTAAGTTTAATACGAAGTTTTGTTGTGGAGGTGATGTCGAAATCGGCTTAAAACCTTACACTATAAAAAGGGAGTCTGATGTGAGATTTACCCACACAAAGGCTCAAAGCAAATGCGATTTACCGGAGGTGGCTACAGATGGAAACGTTGACTCGATCCTCACCCCAAATTTCCACTCTGACTGTGGAAGATGTTGCAGAGTTGGCTGCACGTTTGGAAACTGATGACTATGGTAATCCATTTGATGGGCTCAATGATTGGCATTTGCTACGAGCGATCGCATTTCAGCGTCCAGAGTTAGCTGAACCTTATCTCTATCTACTCGATATGGAGACATACGACGAGGCGTAATCATCTTTCAAGATGATCTGCAATGGGATTAATACGGGGTTCACAGCATGGGCTGTAACCCTATTTTAATTGAAGAAGGCAAGAGGGAATAGGCAATCTTGCAGAAGCAAGAAGGCAGAAGTCAAAAGTTAAAAGTTAAAAGTTAAAACGGAATTCGGAACTCCTGAACTTCTAAACTTCTATAAGTATTTTAGCTTTTATGTTTTTAAGATAGAAGATGAAACCTATTTTACCTTCTCTGTTTGAAAAACGAATTTTAATCGCAGTGAGTGGGGGAATTGCGGCTTATAAAATTTGTGAGGTGATTTCTACTTTGGCGAAAGCGGGAGCGGAAGTTCGAGCGATTTTAACCGACTCAGCCCAACAATTTATTACGCCTTTAACTTTAGCAACGCTTTCTCGTCATCAAGCCTACACCGATGCAGATTTTTGGCAACCGACTCATGGGCGTCCGCTACATATTCAGTTAGGAGAATGGGCGGAATTATTGGTGATTGCGCCTTTAACGGCAAATACGTTAGCAAAAATTGCCACAGGAATGGCGGATAATCTATTAACAAATACACTCTTGGCATCGAGTTGTCCGGTGTTGTTGGTTCCGGCGATGAACCGTCAGATGTGGAAGCAGAATATTGTTCAGCACAATTGGCAACAGGTTCTCAGCGATCAGCGTTTTCACGGTATTAGTCCGGCTTCTGGGATATTGGCTTGTGATCTTCCTTTAAATGAAAGCGAAGGCTGGGAAATTGGCTCAGGACGCATGGCGGAACCGAAGCAAATTCTCGCTCATCTTGAGTCGTTGCTGCATACTGGGGGAAAACGCGATTTACTCGGAAAGCGGGTGTTAGTGAGTGCAGGAGGCACCCGAGAACATCTAGATCCGGTGAGGTTTATTGGCAACCCTTCAACGGGTAAAATGGGGTTGGCGGTTGCTGAAGCGGCAGTTCATCGAGGGGCGACGGTAACGTTGGTACACGCGCCGATGAATACGGAGTTAGTCGCCCAGTTGCCGGATGTAGAATTAGTCAGTGTGACGAGCGCTGAACAGATGTATCAAGCGATGTTGCAGCGTTTCCCCGAAGCGGATATTACCGTGATGGTGGCGGCTGTGGGGGATGTTCAGCCTGGGGAATACCACGAGGAGAAGCTTGCTAAACAGGATTTACCCACAGTTCTCCCATTAAAGCAATGTACAGACATTTTAGCAGAATTGGGTAAAATAAAGCAACCCCCTCAATTTTTAGTGGGATTTGCGGCACAAACGGGGGATATTTTAACGCCTGCCTTGCGAAAATTAGAAGCGAAGAATTTAGATATTATTGTTGCAAATCCGGTTGATCAAGCTAATGCGGGGTTTGGCAGTGATACGAATATAGCGACATTAATTAATCGGGCAGGAAAGCAGATAGATATTGGGGGATGTAGTAAGTTAAAATTGGCTCATCATTTATTTGATTTTATCGAAATGGGTAAAAAATAGAGGGAACAGTAATCAGTTTTGTAGGGGCGGGTTCCGACTTAATTTATGTTTTTCTAGAAAAAAGTTAAATAAAACCCCCCCGGAGTCAGAAGAAGGCGCGAA
>NZ_LATL02000266.1 GCF_000972705.2 Limnoraphis robusta CS-951
TCAGCTTTGAGTACGCTAGGGCATAGCGGAACTTGGATCTTAGATCAAAACGCTACCCTTCGGGAACGCCTGCGGCGAACAGGAGATTTTACCTCTACTGTGATAGGAGAAATCCTGTCTCAGCAAGTTGAGTCGTAGAATGAAGAATCCCCGTCGTTTACGACGTGGGAGTGTCAATTGATGATAACTAATTCGTCCAAAAGATTGCCGAACGGTAATCTATGAGAAAGTTGAGTGCATCAAACTGTTGCAGAAACCCGGTTTCTAGACTAAAATTCTGGGTTTTGAGGTTTAAACATCTGCAAGAAACCGGGTTTGTCACCCTGATGCAAGATCTGAGGTACATCAAACTGTTGCTTTGGTGATTGCTGAGGAAAGAGGTCTGGGATTGGATTACCCTAGCTATTATCGAGTTTCTGCACGAGAGACGATACAATAGTTAATCATCTGCTGAAATCTTGATTATTGAAATTATTAACTCGATATGACACCTCTAGAAACTCCTGAATCTGGTTCAAATAAGAACGGTGTTGCTGTTACTGAAGACAGTTTGCCTTCCGAAGTCTTGATGAATCCTGAAGAAGAGAAAATGAATTCAGGTGATGAATTTCCCGATGAAGTGGAAATGTCGTTATTTGATCATTTAGAAGAGTTACGACAACGGATTTTTTATTCGTTAATTGCAGTCGTTATTTCGGCGGTGGGTTGTTTTATTTTTGCCAATTCTATTGTTGAAGTTTTACAAAAACCCGCCCAAGGGGTGAAGTTTCTGCAACTGGCACCCGGAGAATATTTCTTCGTTTCAATACAAGTGGCGGGTTACAGTGGGTTAGTGTTGGCGAGTCCGTTTATTCTCTATCAAGTTGTCAGGTTTGTTTTACCCGGAATTAGTGTTCAAGAACGTCGATTTTTAGGGCCGATATTCTTTGGTTCAACAATTCTGTTTGGTGTGGGTTTGGTGTTTGCTTATGTGGCGATTGTTCCGGCTGCACTGAAGTTTTTTATTGGTTATGGCGGCGATGTGGTTGAACAGTTCTGGTCGATAGAAAAGTATTTTTCTTTTGTGTTAAAATTATTGTTTGTCACCGCGTTATCGTTCCAAGTTCCGGTGATTCAGATTTTGTTAGGGCTACTCGGAATTGTGTCATCTAAAAAGATGTTTTCCGGTTGGAAATATGTGGTGTTAGGTGCCTTTGTTGCTGGGGCTATTTTAACCCCTTCTACTGATCCTTTGACTCAAAGTTTATTAGGTGGATCGGTTGTGATGCTATATTTTGGAGGAATTGGAGTGGTTAAGGTGTTAGGAAAATAATTTTGTAAACTCAAAAAATTAAAGCTCTAATAGTGAGTTAAGCAAAGTATAATCTTCCTACTTCAATATTTCCAATTAATTGCTTTATTGCATAATAAGGAAAGAAAGCTGTTCTTCCCTTGTTTTTTCAAGCTCACTTAATGTTTCAATCATCCAACTCATATCATCAGTATTGTGATAACGGGAATAGGGAAAGTCTGGGTAAATAATAGGTGTTTTACCTTTGAGATGAATCAATAACATTCTAGCGATCGCTCTTCCCAAAGAACAGGGGACTGCATTTCCAACTTGTCGATATTGATCCAGTAAACTTCCTAAAATTATCCAATCATCTGGAAACTCTTGTATTCGCTTGTACTCTTCAATACTGAGGGGTCTATCTTCTTCTGGATGTGCTAAATCAGTTGCAGGCATAGCCGGATGTGTCAACAATGTAGGAGAAGGCTTATCCCAGGCTAACCTTCGATAAAAGCCTGTTTTTCCACCGCCTGCATGATAAGAACCTCCTAAAGCTTCTTGGTGTAATTCTACTGGCAAATCTCGCCAATGTTGTCCAGCTTTTAACAGTCGATAATATTTAAGTCGTTTTTCTGGGAACTTGACAAAATGATGTTCATTCTGAGGAAGTCCTTCTAGCGCCTCTCTCAATGTTCGCCATCGCGGAAGATNGTGTAATTCTACTGGCAAATCTCGCCAATGTTGTCCAGCTTTTAACAGTCGATAATATTTAAGTCGTTTTTCTGGGAACTTGACAAAATGATGTTCATTCTGAGGAAGTCCTTCTAGCGCCTCTCTCAATGTTCGCCATCGCGGAAGATTATATAAACCTTTCTCTGAGTGAGTCGGTGTTAGGTAGGGAAGTTTTTTTCCATCCCGGCTACAAGTAATAATAATTCTTTCTCGTTGTTGTGGAGTTCCAAAATTGGCAGTATTATATAAGTTGAAAGAAATACTATACCCAGCTTCTTTCAATTTATGAGTGATAAAAAGTAGTGCGCTTCCCCGTTGTTCATCGGGTGATAAAGGTGGATAGTTTTTACCTCTCATATTATGAGGTCTATGCTTTAATGTTGCTGATAATAACCCTCGAACATTTTCAATTACTGCGAACTTGGGTTGTAGTTCAATTATTAAATCGATAAACGTTAAACAGACATTTCCTCGTTCATCATTGAACCCTTGTCGTTTACCCGCACTACTGAAAGCTTGACAAGGAGGCCCACCAACGATTAGATCGATTTCTTCGTCAGGACTCAAACCTGCTTTTTCCTTAATTGCTGTGGCTGAGTAGTCTCTAATATCTCCGATGAGTGCCACATCTGGTCGATTTGCTTCTATTGTTTTTCGGGCTGCGGCATCGATCTCGCAGGCGAGAAGCACCTTAATTCCTTCCTCTTCCAGTCCTAAATCTAAGCCCATACATCCGGAAAAAAAGCTTAAGGCTTTCAGATTTTGCTTCTTGAAAAATCTTCCTTCATACATAATTTGGTACTGCTATACCCGCCTGATATTCTATGGAGTGATACTTATAAAGTGATTGAAATTCAAGAATTTTATACCAGCGCTCACTGCGATAACTAAAGACGTTCAAGAAGAACGCCTCTAGAATATTTTGGGATGAATTTTGGGAGCTTATTTGGTGGTTTTCTTACGAGTGCTTGAACGCTTAGTCGTTCCTGTTGTTTTAGTCGTAGTTCCTGTTGTTTTCGACTTTGTTTTCGACTTTGAACCGGAACTTGCTTTCGCCGCCAACCATTCCAACGCCTGCTCTAAGGTTACATCCTCAACGGTTACTTCTTTTGGAACAGAAGCATTGGTTTTCCCATGTTTAACGTAAGGACCATAACGGCCATCATAAACGTTCACAGGTTCGTTATCTTCAGGATGAGCGCCTAACTCTCGTAAGGGGGTCGCCGTGCGCCGAGTACCTCGACTAGCTTTCGGTTGAGCCAACATTTCCAAGGCCCGATCTAACGTAATACTCAACACATCATCCGGAGCTTTAATGGAACGATAGTCTTTCCCCTCTTTACCCTGATCATGGACAACATAGGGGCCAAACCGTCCAATTGCCGCTTTGACTTTCGCCCCCGTTTCAGGATGAACCCCCAACAGTCGCGGTAATGACAGTAAACCCACCGCCATGTCAAAAGTCACGCTATCCTTTTCAACGCCTTTGGGTAAAGACACCCGCTTGGGTTTTTTATTCTCCTCAGACTCCTCACCCAACTGCACATAGGGGCCATAGGGGCCAATCAACATAAAAATCCCTTCTCCCGTTTCGGGATGCAGCCCTAACTTTTCAGGGCCTTCGGTTTTTTGCTGAAGCAGTTCTTGCACCAACTCAGGCGTCAGATCCGCCGGGGTTAAGTCTTGCGGAATAGAAGCCGTAACGATTTCTGAGCCATTTTCCGCTTCAATATACGGCCCAAACTTGCCAATACAAACCCGATAGAGAATACCATCGGTTTCACCCCCCAGTTTTTCGAGTTCGATAGTCCGAGCAACTTTGGCATCAATTTGACTTTCCTGTTCCCGAACTTGCGTTTCTAACCCCTGATCTCCCGAATAAAACTTCTGCAAATAGGGAAGCCAACTCGCCTCTCCCTCCGCAATATCATCGAGGGTATTTTCCATGCGGGCGGTGAACCCAATATCTACCAAGTCGGGGAAATGTTTTTCCAGTAAATTCGTCACCGCAAACGCCGTAAACGTCGGGATGAGGGCATTTCCTTTTAACTGAGCATAGCCGCGATCAATAATGGTGCCAATGACACTGGCGTAGGTACTGGGTCGGCCAACGCCTTCACTTTCGAGGGTTTTCACCAGAGACGCTTCTGTAAACCGAGCGGGGGGCTGGGTTTCGTGGCTAATGGCTTCGAGTTCCTGACATTTGGGATGATCGCCCACTTTCAGAGGCGGAAGTAATACTTCTTGGTTTTCTAAGGCTGCTTCGGGATCATCAGAACCTTCGACATAGGCCCGTAAGAAGCCGGGAAAATCAATGCGTTTTCCACTGGAACGAAAACCCGCATTTTCGACTTGCAACTCAACAGAAATGTTGGTTTGTTGGGAGTCGGCCATCTGACAAGCGACGGTTCGCTTCCAAATCAAATCATAGAGTTTCAGGTCATTTCCGCCGAGAGAGGTTTCTTGGGGCGTGCGGAAACGACTTCCCGCCGGACGGATGGCTTCGTGGGCTTCTTGAGCGCCTTTTGTTTTGGTCGTATATTGGCGGGGTTTGGGACTGAGGTAGTTTTTGCCGTATTTCTCCTCAACGCAGGCCCGAGCCGCTTCTATCGCCTGTTCAGATAGGTGAACGGAGTCGGTTCGCATATAGGTGATAAAGCCCCGTTCGTACAACCCTTGAGCCACTTGCATCGTCTGACGCGCACTCAGTCGCAATTTGCGGTTGGCTTCTTGTTGGAGGGTGGAAGTCGTAAACGGGGGGGCGGGTTTGCGGTTTTCGGGATCGTTTTTAAAGCCCGANGCATATAGGTGATAAAGCCCCGTTCGTACAACCCTTGAGCCACTTGCATCGTCTGACGCGCACTCAGTCGCAATTTGCGGTTGGCTTCTTGTTGGAGGGTGGAAGTCGTAAACGGGGGGGCGGGGTTGCGGGTAACAGGACGTTCTTCGATATTACTGACTGTCCAGGGTTTATCCGTAAGTCGCTCTTTTAAGGCCATCGTCTGAGCTTCATCGAGCAGAACGACGTTACGACCTTGGGCAATTTTACCTGTGCTTTCGTCGAAGTCGCTTCCGGTTGCTACTTTCACGCCGCCTACTGTGATCAATTTGGCATCAAAGCTGGTTTTATCCTTTTCAAGTAAGGCTTTTAAGTCCCAATAGTCCCCTTGACGAAAAGCCCGACGTTCTCGTTCTCGGCTAACGAGTAAGCGTACAGCCACAGACTGCACTCGTCCGGCGGATAAGCCTCGGGCGATTTTTTTCCAGAGTAGGGGTGAGAGGGTATAACCGTAGAGGCGATCTAAAATGCGTCGGGTTTCTTGGGCGTGAACCAGTTGTTCATCGACATCCCGACAGTTGTTGAGGGCTTTTTGAATGGCTTCTTGGGTGATTTCGTGGAAGACCATTCGTTTTGTCGGGATCTTGGGTTTGAGGAGTTGCAGCAAATGCCAGCTAATACTTTCGCCTTCGCGGTCTTCGTCTGTCGCTAGAACCAGTTCATCGGCAGCTTTGAGGGCGTCTTTGAGTTCTTTGACGACTTTTTTCTTATCTTTCGGGACGACGTAAATTGGCTCGAAGTTGGCTTCGACATTTACGCCAAGCTGCGCCCACTTCTCTCCCTTGTACTCTTCGGGAATTTCTTCTGCTGAGGGCGGTAGGTCACGCACATGACCCATCGATGCTTCCACACGGTAGTCACGGGGAAGGAAGTTGCTGATGGTGCGAGCTTTCGTTGGAGATTCGACGATCACTAGGGTTGCCATGGCGTCTTTTCGGAGATATGAGCAGCGAACAGGTATGGGTTTCGAGAATATAGGGAGCAGATCGGCAAGCCAAACTGTCTTTTATTATCCGGGAAGTAAGCCGGATAGAGGACAGCACAAAAATATGCGATCGCTTTATCGGAAGTAGGGCTTACTTTCAAAACTATCTTAATTTTGAGTTTATGTCTAAATTCATAAACGATCTTTTCTAGCCTACTGTTTGAGTTTGGCCGAATCGACGCGATACTTTGGCTATTGGTAGCGCATTTTTCAGAATTTGTCAAGTCTTATCTAAACGTTTTGGGAAATAGCTGCTTCTGATGTCGGGGTTGTATGGGGAATCTCTCAATTTTTCTCCACAGAATGATGATTTGTACTCAGGCTTAGGTTATACTAATGACGGCAATTCTTAAAAAATAATTAAGATTAGGATCAGCATAGTTGTTTCTTGTTTGGAGGTGCAGTCAAAATGATCTCGGATTTGCTGCGTGTTCTGATTCCGGCAGTTAGTTATCTCGCAAGTGTCTACCTGTTGTTGATTTGTGTGCAGAAATTGACTCAAAAAGCCTTTTAAAGTGGTGTGCGAGTTTAGATCACAATAGTATTGAAAAATCAGGGTGAAACCGTTAGTCGGTGGGGTTAATGACTCGACCGACTCAATCCGACTCCGACTAAAAATACTACAAGCTGCACCAGGACAATACTTGGCCCTGAAGGTAAATCCCAAATTCCAGAAATCATCATTCCTAGAATACCACTCACTGCCCCAATCGCCGTAGCGAGTCCTAAAAATGGTATAAATTGCTGACAAACTAATCTCGCAGTCGCGGCGGGAATCACTAAAAAAGCATTGACTAATAAAATCCCTACAGCCCGAATAGACAACGCTAAAGTTAGGGATAATAGCACAATAAAACTATAGCGATAAAGTTGTATGGGAATGCCCTTGAGTTGAGCTAAATCTGGACTAAATGTCAGGAGGATTTGTTGGGGTAATGTAACAACAAAACTGAAAATCGTGACGGCTAACAGTAAGACTAATAAAATAATATCAAGATTACTAATAGCGAGGATATCTCCAAACAAAACCGATAACAGATTACGTCGATTGCCTTCTAAAAAAGAAAATCCAATGGTTCCTAGCGCTACTGAACCTGCAACAATAACGCCTAAAATGGTATCACTACCTAGATTAGTTTTGTCTATTAAATAAATCACTCCTAAGCCAAAAAATACGAGTAACACGGTTAGGGAGAGGTTAGAGGGAAGTGGAATAAATGCCCCAATGACGACGGCTAAAAATGCTACATGACCTAAAGCATTACCATACATTGAAAGCTGTCTGAGGACTACAAAACTTCCTAAAAGTCCCCCCAATGTTCCCAGTAGAACCCCACCGATAATCGCTCGTTGCATAAACGGTAAGCTTAAAAGTTCTATCCAGTCTGAATTAATCATTGTATTAAGAAGGCAACAAAAAATGTAGGGGCGGGTTCGGGCAAAATCTATGCTTCCCAGAAACAACATTAATAAACCCGCCCTTCTTCAATTCAAAAGGCAACAAAAAATGTAGGGGCGGGTTCGGGCAAAATCTATGCTTCCCAGAAACAACATTAATAAACCCGCCCTTCTTAAAATCAGAGACAACAAAGAATTATAAGATGTTTTAATGAGAGTGAAAATAACGAATTTGTGTTGAACCATAAACCTCTTGTAAATTCTCAGTTGATAATGTTTCTCGCGGACTTCCTTGACAGAGAATTTTTCGGTTGAGACACAAAACGCGATCGCAATACCGACTGACTAAATCTAAATCGTGAGAGATTTGTAAAATCGCAAATCCTTGTTCTCGTTGGAGTTTATTCAATAATTCTGCAAATTCAACCTCACCCGTTGCATCCACTTCGGCTAAGGCTTCATCTAAGACTATTAAATGACGAGGAACGGCTAAACAATAAGCCAGTAAAACCCGTTTGAGTTCACCTCCGCTTAACGTTCCAATGCGTTGTTTAGATTGATTTTCAAGATTAACTTTAACTAAAGCACTTTGTACAGAAATCTTTTTTTCTCGTGATTTCCAAAACATCGATTTCGGTAAGGCTAAGGCTACTAATTCTTCTACAGTTAAGGGGAAATAGCGATCAAAAGAAAACTTCTGCGGAATATAACCAATTTTATCCCATCGTTTTCCCAATAAATTTAAGGGTTTTTCTAATATTTCGACTTGACCTGACTCATAGGGAATTAATCCTAAAATTGCTCTAATCAAGGTGGTTTTTCCGGCTCCATTCGGCCCAACTAAAGCAGTATTAGTTCCTGAAAATAGTTGGAATGAAACCCCATCAACTGCTAGATAATTGCCTCGGCGAATCGTCAAGTTTTGTACCTTGACCACAGATTGACTTCCGAATTCTTGGCACGCGATCATTTACAAATATCCTCTAGCGTTTTTAAATTCTTCCGCATGGCGGTAAAATAATATTGAGGATCTAAAGAGCCTGTTTCAATCGGATCTAGCGTTTTTACAGGCAGTCCAACATCATTAGAAATTTGTTGGAGTCGGCTATCATTGACTCCCGGTTCACTGAGTAAAGCCTGCACATCGTATTCTTTAACTGCTGCAATAACACGCTGGATATCTCGGGGAGAAATGCTATCTTCGGGAAGTTCTAACACCGCCATTTGTTGGATGCCATATCGTCTCGCTAAATAAGGATAAGCCTCGTGAAATGCTATAAATTTGCAGCCTTTTACCGAACCTAAACGACTTTTAAATTCTTGATCAAGTTGTTGTAATTGTTTAATATAAGCATCAGCATTCGCTCGATAAGTTTGAGCGTTTCCTGCATCTGCGGCGATTAAACCCTCCCGAATATTTGCCACTTGTTTCTGTGCTAAAATCGGATCAAGCCAAACATGGGGATTTCCTTCAGCGTGAGAATGACCGTGATCATGATCGTGATCTTCTTCTTGGAGCGCTTGAATTCCTTGACTGGCATCAATTTGTTTGAGTTGAGGGTTCCCCGCATTCGCCACTAACCCACTGAGAAATGTTTCCATTCCCAAACCATTTTTGACTAAAATTTGAGCTTGAGCCAGTTTACGCGCATCGCTGGGAGAGGCTTGATATTCGTGAGCGGTAACGTTGGGAGGAACGAGAATTTCCACTTCCTGACTNCTTGAATTCCTTGACTGGCATCAATTTGTTTGAGTTGAGGGTTCCCCGCATTCGCCACTAACCCACTGAGAAATGTTTCCATTCCCAAACCATTTTTGACTAAAATTTGAGCTTGAGCCAGTTTACGCGCATCGCTGGGAGAGGCTTGATATTCGTGAGCGGTAACGTTGGGAGGAACGAGAATTTCCACTTCCTGACTAGAACCTGATACGGCTTTGGTAAACAGGTACATTGGTAAAAAGGTAGCGACAACCTTAGTTGAACGGGTGTTTTGAGCGACTGTTGTCAAACTTCCGATGCTTACAGCGATCGCTGAAATCAATAATACCGCAAATAAAGGACGACGCTTCCAACTGCTAGGGTGAGTCAATATCCGAAATAACTGTGAAGGTGACATAGTGTGAGATACACCAAAATTGATCGGCGAAGGGTTCTCCATTCATTACAAAATGGAGGTGATAATTAAAATGATAATCATTTTAGTCTGTTTTGGCAATAGGGATTTTACGCCTCACCAGTCTTGTAGGGGCGGGTTC
>NZ_LATL02000267.1 GCF_000972705.2 Limnoraphis robusta CS-951
ATATTATTTAGTGATGTTAGTAGTAGTGATGTTGGTGGTTCAAAAGCTTTCTTGGATCTTCTAAAGATTATTGATATAGAGAAGGAAGCAATCGTAGCATTTGGAAACTCAGAAGTTGAGGCGATCAATAATAGCAAAAGTATTTTAGAGCATTGCCTGAAAGATTTTGATGAACATAAATTTAATAATATTATTAAATCTTCTGATAGAAAACCTTATCTCATTTCGCCTTGGGGTTAATTATTACCAAATTGTAGACAAATGGTATAATGTTGCAGGTTAGTGAGTAAAAAGGAGGGTTACAAGTCTTTTTAAGAATCATTCGTGAATGATGAATGCTGAATTATGAATGATGAAAGGGGGTTAATTCTGGCAGAGCAGAGATCTTTTAAATAATGGTGAGCAAGGTGGTAGCTGGAAGATTCGAGAAATCGTGGTTTAATCAATGAGAGTCATTAGTCGTAAAGCATTGCGGAAATTCTGGGAAAAACACGCTGATGCCCAGTCTCCTCTGTTGCTTTGGTATCAACGTATTACCGCCGATCAATTTGCCTCATTGAATGAACTACAGCAAATTTTCCCCTCCGCAGATATTGTTGAGAACTTTACAGTCTTCAATATTGCTGGCAACCGCTATCGTCTCATCGCATACATTGATTATGAGTATAGAATGGTGTTTATTCGCTCAGTTCTGACCCACGCAGAATATAGCAAGGAGAAATGGAAAAATGACGAGTGGTTTAAAGACTCCTAGCCCTTATTATTTAGAACTCATTACCGCATTTCCCCCTCGCCCGATAACCAATGAACTTGAATACCAAGCCACGCAAGCACAAATTAACAAAATTTTAGACAAGCCCCAATTAAACTCCGATGATCGCGCCTATCTAAAAATTCTCGGTCTGACCATCTACGACTATGAAGAACAAACCGAATCCTTTTGAAATAGCCATCAGTAAGCCTACTTTGTATAGAGAGCGAGAGTCAGCGATTTAAATGGAATAATTTTGAAGCTAGATGTCAAGAAAATCGGCTATAATTGGTAATAAACAATCACCATTCACATCAATGGTAAATTCTATCGTTAACTCACGCACCGTTCTGCTTTATAGGGATGAAGACGGCTACTTCATTGCAGAAGTCCCCAGTTTACCGGGTTGCATTACAAGGCTTTAACGCACTGATGCTCTCAACAATATTAAAGAAGCAATTGATCTGCATATCGAAGTATTGCGCGATCGCGGTGAACCCATTCCACCAGATACCATCGAAGTTGTGCGGGTATGAGTAAACTTCCCATTGTTTCCGGTAAGCAGTGCGTTAAAGCCTTGTAAAAAGTTGGTTTTGTTCTCTATCGACAACGGGGTAGTCATATCACCTTGGTTCGGGATAATCCTAAAACACAACTCACAGTACCCAACCACAAAACTGTTGCCAAAGGTACACTTCATGCAATTCTACGTCAAGCCGATCTCACCATAGACGAGTTTAACAACCTACTTTAGAAGTCACGCAGAATAACTATCCCCAAATCATCAAAACTATCTTCGTTATATTGCCTTTTGTTCAATAAAATCAATACAATGACTCGTCAAAAACCCTTTTCTTACGAAGAATTTAAAGCCATTTATTCCCAGGTTCCGCGACATATTAGGGATAATCAACCGGACTCGATATGATCGCAAAACAAACCACGAAGACACAAAGACACGAAGTATTTTAATGGGCGCAAATCGCAGCGCCCCTACAATGTGTTAATTATTGTGGAAGGTGAACGCCGATTTTTTTGCCATCTGGCTTGTAAACTTCAAGGGGAATTTTCGCATTATCACTAATTGCTTCGAGGGCAATTTTTAACGTTTGAACGTGTTTTTCAGCTTCATTGCGTTTTTGGGGATTTCCACTGCGATCGCCTGTAATTGCAGTGTCTTCTATCTTGCCGACATAATCCGGTGCTAATCGAACGGTAATTAAATCAGGATTGACACTATAACTACAAATGGTAGGTGAACCTGTACAAGCGGTTTTTAAATCTTGACGGGCTTTATTGACTCGAGAAGCCACTTTATTTTCAGCTTCGGCTTGTTTCCAAGATTCTGTATAAGATGTGAGCAACGGCTGCATTTCGACATGGTAGGAACTGCTCACCGGAACTCGTTTGGCATAAGTCATCGCCTGAGACCAGTATTTTACCGCTTCTGACCAGGCCCCTCGCTCTGCAAAGATTTGGGCTTGATCGGCGTTATTCACGGCACGAGTGAAAGCATCCTGTCCGACTTGTTCAATGGTTTTGCGATCGCGAGCATCTTCTAATTTAGGCTGATAGCGAGCGAGTAAAAGTTGCGCCTCTTGATGAGCTGTTGTTCCCGGTACAATAGAAGCCAGAGTATTCGTTGCATTTTGCCAGGTATCATAAACCAATTGCCAACTTTCCACGCCTCTAGCGACTCCCTGACGGGCTTGAGCGACTTGAGCGGCTTTTTTGGCTTCAGCGAGGGTGAGACGGCTTTGGCGCTCTAGAGCGAGGCGTCCTCTAACTTCGGCTAAGTTCGCCCGATATTGTTGAAGTCGATCAGTCGCAAAAGGATAAATCGTATTTTCTGGGGGAACTTGTTCGAGTTGAGCGATGGCTTGTTCCCATCTCGACTTAATTTTGTCCCAATCTTCTACCCCATAGGGAGGGTTTTGAGCTTCTTGTGAGGCTAACCCCGCTATCCACAACGCTTTAACCACCGATTCTAACTCTTTAGATTGGGGTTGGTAAACCGATAAAAGGGCTTTCGCTTGGCGATGATAGGGCGACCAAAAGGGAATTCTGTTGAGTTGTTTGATGGCTGTATCTAACTGTTCTTTAGCAATTCCTGGGGCTTTAGAAGTCGTGACTGTTTCAATCGTTTCTTCAGACTTTTGACCGAGTTGTTTAGCGGTGTCAATCACCTGACATTCCCCAATCACACAAGGACGAGTCAGAACATAAACACAACCAAAGATCGCCAATAAACTAATCCCCACTTGAGGGGTCAGTAAATAATTTTTGGGGGGAGGTTCAACAGAATTTTCGGTTAAATCTTCGTCCTTTTCCTGCTCTTGAGGGGTTGAATTGATTTCCTCTAGATCTTTGGGATCAAAGGGATTATCTTCCCAATCTGAAAACGGATTTAGACTGGCTAATTCATCCAGGGGTTGTTGAGTTTCGACCGATGAATTCTTCTGGTTCTGAAGATGAGTTTTTGATTGAGCTTTTTGCTGTTTTTCAGGTCGGGCTTTCAGTGCTGTTTTCATTGGTTATCCTCGGATGCTACAATCGGGCATTGGGTCTGATCAAACGGTTTTATCGTGAGAAATTTTATTCATCCTTAAAGCTTCTCTTGGTAGAAATCATCACTTTAAATTTCCAAAACTTCACCATAGGTTTCTCCATAACAAACCTGTTGTAAGCTAAAGCGTCCGCCATACTGTTTAAAAGGTTCGGCTGCATATCCCATTGCTAAGATACAACAAACATCCACCTCCTCTGGAATTTTAAACGCTTCTTTAACTTGAGTTGTAACAAATCCTTCCATCGGACAACTGTCAACCCCGTAACTTTGAGCGACCATCATCAGATAAGCAACTGCTAACATCGTCTGGCGGTTGATCCAAGCTTCGAGAGATTCAAAACTGGTATGCTTTTCAAACAACGCCGGAATACTGGATCGGATAAAATCAGCATAGGCATCATTGATCGCGGATTCGCTTTTACCCAGTTCAATCACCGATTCGATATAATCCGATTGATTCACACGCCGATCGCCACAGCAAATTAACACGACGGGCGCTTCCTCCACCTGGCGCTGATTCGATGCACAAGCCCTCAGCTTTTGTTTGTTTTCCAGACTGCGAACAACAATAAACCGCCAGGGCTGAAGGTTGTATCCCGAAGGGGCTTGTAAGCCTAATCTGAGGATTTCCTGTAGAATGACGCTGGGAATCAGATCGCGTTTAAAAGCCCGAGCCGCCCGTCGTTGTTCGATCGCTTGTCTGAGATTGATAGAAGGTTGCATAACGTTAGTTTGAGGTTGACCTGGGGAAATTCATCGCAGAAGATAGCCTAAAGGCGTCTAACACCAGTTGCAGTTTATTCTAAAGGAGTAGTTGTCAATTTCTATTATTTCAACCCCAACTCCCGTTTTAGTAAATTGATCGACTCAGCACCAATATAATTTTCACAGCAGAGCAGTTGAGGAGGGCGGATAATTTCGTCTCTGTTGGCTTGAACCGAAACTTTCACCGTCTCAAAACTGGCTTGATCGCAGATAATCACCCGAGCGCTACGAACAATCGCGTTAATCTTGTAAGTATCCGTCAGTTGAGCCGTCATCACCAACACTTGTTCACCCCGTAGACTGTGAATAATCACCTCAGTCGCTCGCAGTAACCCGGAACTGAGACTGACAATCCCCAAATAGGTTCCTTTGGGTAAATCTTGTACCAGTTCAATTTCACGAGCATAATCATAGATATCGATAGGAATCACCCGCACCGATTTCGGCGCCGCGATCGCTTCCGCTTGGCCGATAAAATAGCGACTGGTGACAATCGTTCCCGATGGCACCTGCTCAATGGTTGCTGCTAATTGTTCAATCGGGACTAACTGCACCGGAATTCGTAACGCTTGTTCGAGTTCTTGGGCCATTAATTGTCCAATGCCAATATCTTGCATCGGGGCGGTGACTAAAACTCTCGCACTGCATCGCAGTCGCCAGTCAATCTCGGCTAAAAACAGTTCTCTGGCTTCGTTGAGGGTACACCCTTGGGAGAGGAGTTCATCTAAACCCCGTTGAATGACTTTGTTGGCTTCGGGATAATGTTCGAGAATGGGCGAATTCAGCCGAGAACCTCCTTCGTGACCCAAAGCCCGCACATAAATCCCTGATCCGGCTTGAGCTTCGACTAAACCACTATCTTCAAGCTGGCGGTAGACTTTGCTAATGGTATTACGGTGCAGCCCAGTTTGCATCGCGAGTTGACGGGTACTCGGTAAGCGATGTCCCGGTGGAAACTGCCGAGAGGCGATCGCAAAGCGAATTTGGTTAAATAACTGGTTAGAGGCAGGAATGTCACTATCTGGCTGAATATAGAACTGAACCATACGAATCTCCTAAAGTCAGCCTCAGACGTCGCCAACTGGCCATCTGTGCTGTCATGGGTCTGTGTCGGAATATGAGTAACTTGTCGATTTAGGGGCAATGACCTGTACTATAGAGTAGTTTACTCAAGATTCATCTTAGGCAAAAATATTTTGATGTAGAAGCTCCACCTATTGAGAATTATGTCAGATTTAGAAATTCGCACGGCTAATGTTATGGTGGCTAACGGGGACTTAGAGATCGCCGCTTATTTAGCTGAACCTGTTGGCGAGGGAAGATTTCCAGGCGTTGTTGTGATTCAAGAGATCTTTGGGGTCAATGATCACATTCGCTCTGTTACCCAACGAATTGCGAAAGAAGGTTATGTGGCGATCGCTCCGGCCATCTATCAACGTCAAGCTCCTGGTTTTGAGGTCGGTTACAGCAATCAAGATCTAGAATTGGGTCGCAAATACAAGGAACAAACCAAAGCCTCAGAACTCAAGAGCGATGTTCAAGCAACGATTAACTATCTGAAAACGTTAGAATCAGTTCAAGCCGATGGCTTCGGTTCGATTGGATTTTGTTTTGGAGGTCATGTTGTTTACCTAGCAGCCACCTTACCTGATATTAAGGCAACGGCTTCGTTTTATGGCGGGGGAATTGTCACGGGAACCCCAGGCGGTGGTGAACCGACGGTTAGCCGGACATCGGAAATTCCCGGAGTCATTTATGGTTTTTTTGGGACAGAAGATCCCCTCATTCCCAACGAACAAGTCGATCAAATTGAAGCTGCGTTGAAACAGCATCAAATTCGTCATCAAATTTTTCGCTACCCAGCGACTCATGGGTTCTTCTGCGATCAACGCGATAGCTATAACCCTGACGCCGCAGAAGACGCTTGGAAACAGGTTCAACAGCTTTTTAGCCAGGAACTCAAGGCTGCCTAAATCCTCGTCAGTTGAGTTTGACACTGATTAACTTTATCCGACAATGGCGACCTGTTGGTGACAGAATTAGCTATATTGGAATATCCAGACACTTTAATCGCAGGAGTTGGGCGGAGTTGGAAAGGGGGGTAGGAATAAAAAAAAGTAGCCCAATTGATAGATTCTTTGTTTTCTTGTGAACTCCTATGAATACGAAAAATACATCTTTCTCACTTGATGATTTCGCAAAAGCCCTAGAACAGCATGACTATGACCTACGAAAAGGCCAGGTTGTACGGGGCCAGATATTTGAATATGCTAGCGATGGAGTCTATGTTGACATTATTGGTGGCAAATCTCCCGGTTTTTTACCCCGTCGAGAAGCATCTTTAGCCGATGTAGAAGATTTATCGGAAATTCTACCGCTTAGAGAAGAACGAGAGTTTTTAGTCATTCGTGAACAAAATGCAGAAGGTCAAGTTCTCCTCTCCATTCGACAGCTAGAACTCGATCAAGTTTGGGATAGACTGAGTGAATCTCAAACGCACAATCAAAGCTTTCAAGTCCGAGTAACCGGGATGAACCGAGGCGGCGTAACGGTAGAATTTGACTCCCTACGTGGATTTATTCCCCGCTCCCATTTGATAGAAAAGGATGACTTAAATAGTTTAATCGATCAATTGCTCACCGTTAATATTTTAGAGCTAGATCGCGATCGCAATAAACTGGTTTTTTCTCAACGCATGGCGTCTGAATCTGTCAGTTTTGGTCAACTTCAAGTCGGTCAACTCATTGAAGGGAAAGTCAGCAGCGTTAAACCGTTTGGTGTGTTTGTCGATTTAGATGGCGTGACGGGATTGATTCATATTAAAGAAGTCAGCCAAAAATATATCGACTCTCTCCCGAATTTATTCCCTGTTGGTCAACTCGTAAAAGCGATGATTATTGACCTCGAAGAAGGGCGGCGTCGGGTTTCTTTATCGACTCGACTGTTAGAAAATTATCCAGGGGAAATTGTTGATAAATTCCCCGAAGTGATGGACTCAGCAGAAGCCAGGGCTGAACGAGCGAAAAAACTGATTATTGCTTCCTAAATTCACCCAAAAAACCCTTGATTCATGGATCAATTCACCACTAAGACACAAAGACAGGAAGATTCATTCTTGGTGTTCCTTGTGTCTTGGTGTTTTTTTCCTCAGCTTTTGGGAGTCTGGAGAAATTTACCACTAAGACACAAAGACAGGAAGATTCTTTCTTGCTGTTTTTTTCCTCAGCTTTTGGGAGTCTGGAGAAATTTACCACTAAGACACAAAGACAGGAAGATTCTTTCTTGGTGTTCCTTGTGTCTTGGTGTTTTTTTATCTTGAGAATTGGGCTTGATTCTGTCTTCTGAATTGCTTATTTTATATGGTTTATGTGTTGGGTATTGATGGCGGGGGGACGAAAACGGTTTGTTTATTAATGGATGAAACTGGAAATGTTCTCAGTCGTGGAAAATCTGGCTCATCCAATTATCAAACCATTGGGATTGATGCTACAAAAATAGCAATTCAAACCGCTATTAATAAAGCAATTTATAGTTTTTTAGATGACAAAAATTATAATAAGATTTTAATTCAAGGATTAGGAATTGGACTCGCTGGCGTTGGTCGTCAAGAGGATTTTAACGTTATTAATAACCTAGTTGAACAAGTAAAAATAAACTTAAAATCATCAATAAATTGGGAATTAACTGCAAATTCGACTAGGATTAAAAGTGATAGTATTATTGCTTTAGTTGGGGGTTTAGGTCATTCAGTTGGAATTGTTGTAATCGCTGGAACAGGTTCGCAAATATTCGGACAAAACAGCCAAGGAAAAACGAAACGGGTTGGGGGTTGGGGTTATCTATTAGGGGATGAAGGAAGCGGGTATTTTATCGCGATTTCGGGGTTAAAAGCCGCCTTAAAATCCCATGATGGGCGCTTAGGTTCAACTCAGTTAATCTCAGCCTTTAAACACCATTTAAACCTCACCAATATTGAATCTTTAATCGAAGTTGTGTATAGACGAGGATGGACGGTTCAACAAATCGCAAGTTTAGCTAAAATTGTTGATCAAGTTGCGAGAGATGGAGATGAAATCGCCAATCATATTATTAATACAGCGATAGAAGAATTAGTTTTTGCAACAAAAATAGCCATCCACAGTTTATTTGAACCCGATGAAACTGTCGAAATTGTCACTATCGGCGGAGTCTTTCAAGGAATGAACCATTTTCACTCAAAATACATTGAATCTTTAAACTGTGTCGCCCCGACTGCTAAGGTTATTTTACCGCGTTATGAACCAGCTTACGGGGCGGGATTATTAGCGTTAAATGGGTTGGGGTATTTTCCCGTTCAAAATTAATTTGATTAAATTAAACCCGCATCTCGCCGTTTCCAAAAATCATCTCTTGCAGCTTGTTCCGATTCTAACTTCTGTTTTCTGGCTTGTTTTAATTCTTCATTGTCTTCATTTAATCTCCGAATAATCGCTTGTTCATATTGGTAATATTTCATTCCTCGAACTGTTAAAATGGGTTGAACTGCTGAAATAGCAATCGCCCCCACTGCGGTATGAATTCTCTCTTGAGTTTGCCCGGAATATCGCTTTCCTGTTAAAATATACCAAGCGAACATCTCACAGTTATTGCTGTAGATATTGTATTCACCAAACTTTTCTGAATATTCATCTAATCGTTGTTCTTGTTCGGGTGTTAAATCAAGAGGTTGACCTTGAAATTCAATTCCCTTTGGCCCCCAACCGATAGAATTTTCAAAGGTTCCGTCAGCAGAAATAAAGAAATGTCTGGCAATTCCTGCCGTTGTTGCAATGGGAATACTATAAATTGAAGTGGTCATGTTAAAAAACAGCATTTTTCTTGAATTTAACAAAATTCTATGGGTTCGTCCATACAGACTGTTAAAACACTGGTTAAACCCAACTTCCTCAAGAACCCGGTTTCGTAGGAGTTATCGGGTTTTTCAAACCTAACCAATTTGTTAAACTAACTTACAGTAGACTTGATACTCTAATAATATGACTATCTCACAAACAAAACCAACATTACCCGTTCCCCCTGGAACTTTTGGTTTACCGTTCATTGGAGAAACCCTTAGTTTTCTGCGAGATGCAGATTTTGTGAAAAAGCGACAGGAAAAATATGGGTCAGTCTTCAAAACAAATATATTAGGTCGCCCCACAATAATGATGATTGGAAGTGAAGCAAACCGCTTTATTTTTACCAATGAAAAAAAATATTTTGAAAGTAATTGGCCGCCCAGTACAAAAACACTTTTAGGGCCAGCTGCTCTGTCAATTCAAACCGGAGATATTCACAAATCTCGCCGCAAATTATTAGCCCAAGCCTTTCAACCGAGGGCGTTGGCGGGGTATGTTCCGACAATGGAAAAACTGACTCGCCGTTACTTGCAAAACTGGGAACAGCAGAAAACTTTTGCTTGGTATCCAGAGTTAAGAAAGTATACCTTTGATGTGGCGTGTAAGTTGTTTATCGGTGATGAAACTGCTTCCGAAAGTTCAATGGGAGACTGGTTTGAAACCTGGTGTCAGGGATTATTTACACTTCCCTTGCGTCTACCGGGAACGAAATTTAATCAAGCCATAAATTGTAGGACAAAATTATTGAATCAAATTGAAACGATTATTCGTCAACGTCAACAACAAACTGAACCCGGAGAAGATGCGTTAGGGCTATTACTACAAGCAAAAGATGATGATGGAAAGAGTTTGAGTGTAGAAGAACTCAAAGACCAAATTTTAACATTATTATTTGCAGGACATGAAACTTTAACCTCTAGTATTACGGCTTTTTGTTTGCTTCTCGCCCAACATCCTGATGTTTTAGCCAAAGCCAAATTAGAACAACAGCAAATTCAACTAACAGAACCTATCACCTTTGAACAGTTAAAAGCAATGCAATATTTAGATCAAGTCATCAAAGAAGTATTGCGGTTTATTCCACCTGTGGGGGGAGCATTTAGAGAAGTTATAGAAACTTGTGAATTCAACGGTTTTACCCTTCCGAAAGGTTGGTCTGTTCTTTATCAAGTGGGACGAACCCATCAAGATCAGACCCTTTACAATGAACCAGAAAATTTTGATCCGGATCGATTTTCTCCTGAAAAAACAGAAGAACAACCTTATGGTTATATTCCATTTGGGGGTGGAATGCGAGAATGTTTGGGGAAAGAATTTGCTAAATTAGAAATGAAAATATTAGCCACAATGTTGTTGCGGGAATACGAGTGGGAATTGCTTCCGAATCAAGATTTAGAGATGACCGTTACACCGACTCCTCATCCTAAAGATGGGCTTTTAGTGAATTTTAAACGTTCACTCTAAGTTAGATTAACCTCATTCTAACTGTCTCCTGAAAACCCATAGCCTCCTCTTTTTAGGGGGAGTATGAGAAACTGATATCATGTCCGGTTAATCAATCATCCCAAGCGTAGGGGCGGGTTCTACGAGATTTTTACTACTACTGAGAGATTGAGATAAACCCGCCCCGCCCCCATAACACGCATTAATCAACCGGAGATGACTGAGTTTTTGATAGGGGTTATCTTGATGTCAATTTTTGAGGTTAATCTAATTAATATGAGTTAAACTACAAGATTAAGAAGTTGGTAAAATGGGAGAAATTTTAGCAATTGGTAAAATATTGGCTGTTGATGAAGCGGGGTTTATTATCCGTGAAGCCAGTATCAACAAAATTACTCCTGAATGGCGCTTACTGGTTGATCAGGTAATATTAGCCTATCAAAATTATTGGCATCATGCCATTGATAGTATTTATATCAGGGGTTCAGTCGCTGTCGGAAAAGCGATTTCGGGGGTTTCTGATCTTGACAGTTTTGCAGTTGTTAATACAGAAAAATCACAACTGGATGATTCTTGGTTTGACAGCTTTCAAGAACAGCTAAAATTCCAGTATCCTTTTTGTACTGGGGTAGAATTAAAAGCGTTAGAATCTGACTGCTTGTTAAACCTGAATTTAGACAGTTATCACAACCTCAGAATGTTACTCAAAACTCAAGCGGCTTGTGTTTGGGGCGAAGATATTAGTTTACAGTTTCCCCCCTGTAAACCGGATATAAATGCTGTTAGTCATGCGTTTGATTTAGAACAAGATTTACAACGAGTAATAATCGATTTACAACAGTTAGATGAAACTCAATCTGGAACTGTAGAAAAAATCTGTCAATGGATCATGAAGCGAATGGTTCGATCTGGGTTTGAAATTGTTATGGAAACGGCTCAATGTTATACTCGGGATTTGTATCCTTGCTATGAACTATTTTCCCGTTATTTTCCTCAACAAAAATCTCAAATGTATCAAGCATTAACTTGGGCGATAAACCCCATTGATGAGCGAGTAAAAATTAGCGAATTTCTCAACAGTTTTGGAGGTTGGTTAGTGAGTGAGATTGATTTATGTTACCCGCCTTTAGATGGGTGATCAGGTAGTATCGACATTTTTTGTGCTTTAGCACAACAACAAAATCTAACTTTGAATATGGGTTTGTTCTTGATAGAGACGACTGTAATATCCTTGTTGTAGAATTAAGTCTGAATGAGTTCCGCATTCAACAATTTTACCTTGATGTAAAACCGCAATTTGATCGGCATTTTGGATCGTTGAAAGGCGGTGAGCAATAATAAAACGAGTACAAGATAAACGGTTGAAAGCTTGCTGAACTTGTTGTTCACTGAGACTATCTAAGGCACTGGTGGCTTCATCTAATATCAAAATATCTGGTTTTTGTAATAACGCCCGAGCGATCGCTAACCGTTGTCGTTGTCCTCCCGAAAGCCGCACTCCGCGATCGCCAATTCGAGTCTCAAGCTGTTCAGGAAATTGACTGATAAATTCTTCCGCATAAGCCTGTTTTACCGCTTGCCAAATTTCTATTTCTGTTGCACAATTACAAGCATAAGTCAGATTATAACGAATAGTATGATTAAATAAAAAAACATCCTGACTCACCACTGCGATCGCTGAACGGAGGCTACTGAGATCATAGTTTCGTAAGTCTTCTCCATCTAGGGTAATCGATCCGCTATCAGGATCATAGAGACGACACAACAAATCTGCTAAAGTTGATTTTCCCGCACCAGAAGCTCCAACAACTGCTAATGTGCTACCTTGAGGAATTGAGAATTCAATATGAGTTAAAATCGGCTTAGTTTCAGGGGGTGAGTCCTTCTCTTTTTGTGATATTGTTGGATAGGAGAAACTGACTTGATTAAACCGAATCTCTTTTTTTAAAGGACTATAAACTAAACTGCCATTAACCATAAACGGTTTGTTGTCTCGTCGCATAAAATTCTGCACAATCTCAACACTCGAAGCGCGATGAGCAAGCCGTGAACGATAAGTATCGAGGGCTGATAATTGCGGTAAAAGCCGAAATAATACCAAAATATAGGTTAAAATTAACGTCGCCCCTGTAGAAGTATTCAGCCCGAACAAAGGCACCACACAGACGAGCAATAATACCCCTAAAACACCGAGTAATTGTCCGAGAGGGGTAATGGCTTCTGTCATGGCTTGCGCCGCAAAATCAGCCGTTTCACAGTCTAGCATCAACTGTTGTAAACGAGTATATTCTCGCCGTTCGTTAGCCGTTGTTTTCACTAACCGAATACCCGATAATAATTCTAACAGGCTAACCGCATAATCTTTTGATAAATTTGAGACTTTTTTACCATAAAATCGAGACTGAGCAATTGCTATTTGGTTAATTCGGACTACTCCGAGTAAAAAGATACCTGTTACCAGCGTTAACAGCCAGGATAACATGATCAAAATTCCTACAAATACAGTGATTGTAATCGTAAGAATCGCAATTCTCAGCAAATTTCGCAGACAACTAACCGTGCGTTGGGTTTCGGTATCTACAATATGTTTAAGATCGCCTAACTGTCGATCAGTGTAAAAAGCAATATCGACTGCTAATAATAGCTGAAGTTGTTCATCCCGTAAATGAGTCGTTAACCGTCTAGTTAGGTATCCAGACAGCAAAATATTCAGATAACTAACGCCACTTTGCAGAATAATTGCCCCAACTGCTACTGTAGTTAAAAGCGTTAAATGTAAGGAGGGTGGTAGATTTTCAAACCCAGTTAAAACCGGATATAAAATTGAGGGGAATTCTTCTGGGGAAAGTCGTAACCCGAGAAATTCCATCACCACAGGTACAACCAATGTTAACCCGATTCCGCCCAGAAGTCCATTGAGCAACCCCAACCCCAAACTCAAACCCATCCACAGTTGATAAGGACAGATAAAATTCCACAGTAATTCCCATTGTTTGCGGTTCATGGTTATATGAAATACTGAAATTTGAGCGACAGATGATCGATAAAGAATACTATAGGGGCGGGTTCAGAATAAATGTAGATTTCCCAAAAACAATCTTAATAAACCCACCCCTCTGGCTTTCATCTGATTAAATTTTAGGCTGTTAAGGGGTTGAAGGGCGGGTTCATCTAAATTGTTGATCACAGACACAGATCTGAGCGGAACCCGCCCCTCTGGCTTTCATCTGATTAAATTTTAGGCTGTTAACGAGTTGAAGGGCGGGTTCATCTAAATTGTTGATCACAGACACAGATCTGAGCGGAACCCGCCCCTACAAAAAACTGATTTTATTTTCCTTTGCGATTGGATTATTTTTAAGATTTCATATTATAATTTAGGTGGATCGACTAGGAGAACGCCAGATTTAATTAATTCTGTGATCATTGGGCAAATATCAGCTTCCCAATCAAACTCCGGTAACCAGTTACAAAGGTCTATACCAGAAAACTTTGTGCTTTGAAATAGACGTTCGAGAACTTCTCGGCTAATTCCTTTGAGGGTAATGCGTTTATTAGCAGTACAAATTTCAATTCGATCTTCAGATAAATTCGTAATTTTGACAGGTTGGGGAGGGCGATAAAAGTGAGTTTGTTGTCCTTCAGGAAATAGATGAAACCCAACTTGTGCAGGAAAACCAAATTGAGTCGAGGGTTGTCCCTGCATAAATTGTTCATCGAGATAGCGATCAATTAACTCATCCGTTTGTAACTGTTGAACCCATTCTTTGAATAAATCACGAAGTTGTTGATGACAAGCTTGACGATGAGTTGAAGTTAACAGAGGTAAACTTTTGCGCCAAAGAGGATTTTGCTGGAGTTCTTCCGTCAACCATTCAGCAAAGTCTATTCCCGTTTGACAGTCTACTCCTAATGTTAAATGGAGAGAAGGTTGATCAACTGCGATCGCATAATGCCAATGTCCACGCGGAATATATAATAAATCCCCCGGTTTTAACACCTGATCAACATAAGGTTCGGTTGTTGGAGGATCGAATAAACTTGAACGATGTTTGGAGAGGGGAAACTCAAAAGTTGAGGAAAATACCCGCCAATGTTTGTGACCTGAAATTTGCAGAATAAAGACTTCATGGGCATCATAATGACAAGCAAAGCCTTGATGTCCCGGAAAAGAACAATAAGCATTAACTTGAGTTCGATGTCCGAGTTCCTTGCGTAAATTAGCGGAAAATTCAGCAATAGCCGGGAGTCGAGTATGCAAACAATCTACAATTAAAGTCGCGCCTTCTTGACACTGTTTGATCAGGTCATCACCAGCATTTTCGGGTAAGGTTTGACCGCCTTTCGCTAACCGAATTTCGGGATAAATGAGATGATGAAAATTGAGTAGAGTATTGAGATCTTGCCAGGAAAATAGGTGACTGAATTTGTGAGGGTGGCTGGCGGGGATGATCACGGCTTGTTTCAGCCAATAGTTTTGCAGAAAAGACTCCCCAGAATGAGGAGCCAAAAGAGTAGCAAAGGTTTGCATGAGGACTATCTGGAAACGCTATTAATCGGTGGAAAATCCCCTTGACGATTGGCTCGACGCTCTGGGCCACCCGCCCAAGGAGGAGGGCCAGAAGCCGGACGAATATTCAGTACCGTTCCGTCTTGGCGAGTGATCGTAAAAGCGTCGAAGTCATTATCGTCGTATTCTCCGACTACTGTGACCGCCTCTCCTTGATTAATCTGAATTTGATGATACCAGGGCGGGCCAGTTTCTACGAGAATTTGTCCCGTACCATCATCAATCACAAATTTATTGCCAAAGACGGCGGTAACGACTCCAGAAATGGTTAAACCTTGGGTTTGTTGGATCTCTCGAATGGGGACTTGGGCAAAGCTAGGCTTGATGGGGGTGATCAGGCTTGTGAGAACGAGAGCTAAGGCGGTTGCGAGTTTTAAATGAAGTTTCATGGTAGATGCTTTATATTATTTGCGATGGGTTTTAACGGGTTGAGCGAAAACGGGGTCTATATTGACCGCGATGGCGACTTTGAGGCTGACCTTGATCAACGTCGTAGGTATAATCTTGATCGTTGTCAGAATTTAAACGAGTCGGTTTAATTTTGAGAGTACCCGGAGTTTTTGTCGAAATATCTTCAATTGAAATTTCAATCCGGCTAGCGGTTGATGGTTTTTCTAAAGTGGTTGTAGACATAGAATAATCTTTTGTTTTTTCAACTTGGCCTTGTATGTTTGTAGATTAGCGACCAATGATGACAAGAAAGTGACAAACTGAATTTTTTGTGAGTTGGCAAGCTGGAAACTGTTGTTGAGTCTGGTGTTCAATGACAGATCATGTTCTTCGACAAAGAAAAATCTCCCCGATGGCTCAGGGAGAACAGTGAATGTTAATGATAATTTCAGCTTACTAAGTTGGGCTGATAATTTCCTCGAATTAGTAGCCGCCGCCACCGCCGAAGCGGTCTTTTCCGCCTCTACCGCCTCTGCCACCACCGCCACCGCCACCGCCACCTCGGTTGTTGTTTTCGCGAGGTTTGGCTTTGTTCACTTTGAGATCACGCCCCATCCACTCAGCACCATCAAGCTGCTCGATAGCAGCATCTTCTTCGGCGTCGTTGTCCATTTCTACAAATGCAAATCCACGAGGACGACCGGTTTCCCGGTCAGTCGGGATTTGAACGCGGCGGACAGTGCCGTATTCAGCAAAAACAGACTTTAGATCTTCCTCAGAAACATCGTAGGATAGATTTCCGATATAGACAGACATGATTAACCTCCCAAATCAAATTGATGTAGAGAGAGATTTCGGAAGGCGAGCCACGCCTGATGAAACAGAACACACTAGCTCCACACTTAAAGCAAAAACTGCAACCGATACCTGTTCTCGGATTTTATTGTATCACAGCTCGCTGGGGTATCCAATCACAGAACGATCATAATTTGCAAAATTATCGAAGTTGGGGTTATGCTTTGGTGTGATTTTGGTCTTCTGTTTAGGCTTCTGGTAAGGTTTCGTGACCATTTGCAGAATAAATCTGCGCCTCCCGGGAAATTCCCGAATTCACCAAAGGTTTTGAGAAGGTCACTTCATTTTCAGGGGTTTCTTTGACTATGCGGCTTTTATGTAGGTGTGAAATTTGTTGTTCTGGGTTAATCCCCTCAAAGGTCGGGGGTAGCCACACCCTCGCCACCAGTAAGACGGTGAGTACCAGTAAAAAAGCACAGGTTGCTAAGGTCTGAGTCCAAGGGGTCTCCAGCACACCCCGGACAATGATTTCTCGTAAAACTGACACAATGGAAACTTCGACGGCGACTCCAATGGAAACTCGATGTTCTTGGAGGTAAATAATCAGAAGGCGAAATAATTCAACCAGAATTAATAAATATAAGATGTCCGAGGTGACTCGTTGAAAATCTACAGGTGGAAGCAATGAGAGTACCATTTCTCGCAGTTGCATCACCATGAAGCTAAATAAGCCAATACACAATGAGATGATAATCAAATCCTGAACCGTTTCGAGAATCCGAATAATTCGACCACTATTCAGCCAGTTCACAGGTGAAGCTTGAGAGGTTTTAGACATCTTCTTTTTTTACTCAGTTCATTATGATCTTAGCAATTTAACTCAAAAATAAATCAAAATTTACATAATTAATTTGAGATATCTGTAGCATGATATCAATCGTTTTTAAGTATAGAAAATTACCATTAAAATTATTTGTTTAGAGTTTAAAACTCTAATTCTAGCGATCGCTCAGTTTGAAAATAGAGTTCAATCTTTCAATAAAAGTTATCAAAAAACTCCCAATACTCAATAAAAATTATTCTAATTGATGAATTCTACCTTCATAATTTTGCTGGAAAGGCTAACTATCAGGAAAAAATTTAATAGAATCGGGTAAAATAAGATCATTGATACACTCAAACAAAATTGCCGGGGTTATGTCCTGGGGGCTGTTCATCAAAAAACTTAAGATTCCTTGTGTTGCAAATCTTTCTTTAATCTGAGAATATAGTGTGTTCAATGTCGTTAATAAAGGAGTATTAGAAATGTCAATTCGCATCAAACTCTCAGACTATCAACGTTTGGCACAGAACCAACCCACAGTCATTATTTATAGCAACCTGGAAGGAATGGAACCCGGTCAAGAAATGGATGTCAGCTTTAGAGGTTCTGTAATTGGAGTCAGAATTGTTGACCTATGGCAAGATTGTCAAATGTCAATGTGGTGTTTGAAACTCATTCCGACGTTCCGGTTGAAGACTCAATTATCAGACGGTTAAGCGAGTTTCCCGGCTAAAATAGGAGCCAATTCCCATTGGTTTTTCATCAAAATCTGGAAATACGGCTCCTGAATACAAGCGTTTTTGTCATTCATCAAGCGTTTAAATTAATCAAAACATAAGTTTTTCTCTGAAAAAATGAGTATTCTTGATCAAATCAAAGAAGATTATCAGCGATTTCCCCAAGATCAAACCTACAGTCTGTATGCCCAAGATGTCTATTTTGAAGACCCTCTCAATAAATTTCGCGGTGTCGAACGCTACAAACAAATGATTGGGTTTATTCGTCAGTGGTTTATGGATGTTCAGCTTGACTTACACGAAATTTCCCAAACTGATAATCTGATTAAAACCCGTTGGACCCTCAGTTGGACAACTCCGCTACCTTGGAAACCGCGTATTTCTATCCCTGGATGGAGTGAACTCAAACTGAATACCGATGGACTCATTAGCAGTCATATCGACTATTGGGACTGTTCTCGCCTAGATGTCGTCAAGCAATTATTCCCGAAAACCCGCTAAAGTTAAAATAATATGAACAAATTTTAAGCAGGACTTGACGAAATGCGTTTGATTTTAATGACCGGTAAAGGTGGCGTGGGTAAAACCTCAGTCGCCGCAGCGACAGGCTTACGTTGTGCGGAATTAGGTTATAGAACCCTCGTCCTCAGCACCGACCCCGCCCATTCTTTAGCAGATAGCTTCGATATGGAACTCGGTCACGAACCTCGGCTAGTGCAACCGAACCTCTGGGGGGCCGAACTCGATGCGTTGATGGAACTAGAAGGGAACTGGGGCGCCGTTAAACGTTATATTACGCAAGTCCTGCAAGCGCGAGGCTTAGATGGAATTCAAGCCCAAGAATTAGCCATTTTACCGGGAATGGATGAAATTTTTGGCTTGGTACGGATGAAGCGTCATTACGACGAGGGCGAATATGATGTGTTAATTATCGACTCCGCCCCCACTGGGACAGCATTACGTTTACTCAGCTTACCGGAAGTCGGCGGTTGGTATATGAGAAAATTTTACAAACCGTTTCAGGGAATGTCAGCCGCTTTACGTCCCATTGTTGAACCGATTTTTCGACCCATTGCAGGATTTTCTTTACCCGACAAAGAAGTGATGGATGCGCCCTATGAGTTTTATGAACAAATTGAAGCCTTAGAAAAGGTATTAACCGATAATAAACAAACCTCTGTGCGGTTAGTCACAAACCCTGAAAAAATGGTGATTAAAGAATCACTTCGCGCCCATGCTTATTTGAGTTTGTATAATGTAGCAACAGATTTAGTTGTGGCAAATCGGATTATTCCCGCAGAAGTCACTGATCCCTTCTTTAAGCGCTGGAAAGAAAATCAACAACAATATCGCCAGGAAATTCACGATAACTTCAAGCCGTTACCCGTGAAAGAAGTGCCGCTCTATACCGAAGAAATGTGTGGATTAGAGGCCTTACATAGACTCAAAGAAACCTTGTACAAAGACGAAGATCCCTCTCAAGTTTACTATGCAGAAAACACCGTCAGAATTATTCAGGAAAAAGATTATTACAGTTTAGAACTGTATTTACCGGGAATTCCCAAAGAGCAAATTCAACTCAATAAAAGCGGCGATGAGTTAAATATTCGCATTGGAAATCATCGCCGAAATTTAGTCTTACCTCAAGCGTTAGCCGCGTTGCAACCTTCGGGCGCAAAAATGGAGGAAGATTATCTGAAAATTCGCTTTGCAGAAGCCGCAAAAGTGTAAGTTGTAGGGGCGGGTTCTCAATCAATTTATGATTCTAATAAACAACCTCAATAAACCCGCCCTTTTAGAAGTTTTGTAGGGGCGGGTTCTCAATCAATTTATGATTCTATAGCAATGAGCAGGTTAATGTTTACAACTTCTTTGTGTCTTTGTGTCTTGGTGGTAAATTCAAGGCTTGACCCTTGTAAACAAGCCAGCGCGACCTGCTATAATAAACAACCTCAATAAACCCGCCCTTTGAGAAGTTTTGTAGGGGCGGGTTCCCAATCAATTTATGATTCTATAGCAATGAGCAGGTTAATGTTTACAACTTCTTTGTGTCTTTGTGTCTTGGTGGTAAATTCAAGGCTTGACCCTTGTAAACAAGCCAGCGCGACCTGCTATAATAAACAACCTCAATAAACCCGCCCTTTTAGAAGTTTTGTAGGGGCGGGTTCCCAATCAATTTATGATTCTATAGCAATGAGCAGGTTAATGTTTACAACTTCTTTGTGTCTT
>NZ_LATL02000268.1 GCF_000972705.2 Limnoraphis robusta CS-951
TAAATTGGGTTGTCATTTTGTTTGAACCAATATACAATCAATTTACAGACCAATCTGAACACGGACAATGAAAGCCAGGTATCAATACCGAATCTATCCGACACTTCAACAGCAGACCGAACTAGCAAAGCTATTTGGCTGTTGCCGTGTCGTGTGGAACGATGCACAGGCTCACTGTATCGAAATGTACAAAACTGGGCAAAAAAAGCCTAGTAATGCTCAACTCCAAAAGCAGTTTATTACCCAAGCCAAGAAAACGGTAGAACGGGAATGGTTATCAGAAGTTTCTAATATCCCTTTACAACAATCTTTGAACGACTTAGAACAGGCTTATCAAAACTTTTTTAAGTCGTGTAAGGGAACGCGACTTGGGAGAAAAGTTAGACCTCCTAAGTTCAAGAAACGCCATGCAAAACAGTCAGCAAGGTTTCGAGTTGGTGGCTTTAAACTGGATGGAGACAAAATATCTTTAGCCAAGATTGGTAATTTCAAGATAATTTGGTCAAGACCTCTACCCAGTCCACCAAGCTCAATTACGGTCATTAAAGATGCTGCAAACCGTTATTTCCTCAGCTTTGTTGTTGAGGTTTATCAACAATTAATGCCCAAGTCTCCCAATAGTATAGGGATAGACTTGGGCATTAAAATGTTTGCTGTTCTGAGTTCTGGAGAGAAAATAGATGCTCCTAAACCCCTAAAAAAACGGATAAAAAGACTGCGGAAACTCAATCGAAACTTATCTCGAAAACAGAAGGGTTCTAAGAGATACGAACGAGCGAGGGTTAGAAAAGCTAAACTCTACGCCCGAATGAAGGACACCCGCAAAGACTTTCTGCACAAGTTATCAACCCGAATAATCATCGAAAACCAAGTGATTGTTCTGGAAGACTTAAATGTGTCGGGAATGGTCAAAAATCGTAAGCTTTCAAAAGCAATTAGCGATTTAGGGTGGAGACAGTTTAGAACTCTTCTTGAAGGTAAAGCCGAAAAATATGGCCGAGAATTTCGAGTAATAAGTCGGTGGGAACCGACAACTCAAAAATGTTCGTGCTGCGGCTTTAAAGGTGGTAAATTAGACCTTTCTGTTCGTGAGTGGACTTGTTTAAATTGTGGAACAGTACATGATCGTGATGGAAATGCCGCCTCAAATATTTTACTCGCCGGAGGACTTTCGGAGAGCCTAAACGGACGCGGAGGCAGGCGTGAGACTTCGGTTATTGAAGCAGCAGCCCGTGAAACGTCAACCCACCTAGAGAATGCTGTTCAATTATCAATATTTGATATTTTGAAATAGTCTTCTGCTGGGAATCCCCGTTGTTTACGACGGGGAGGATGTCAATAGGTGGTGAGTTTGTCGAGTTCCCCTAATAGTTTATCAATACCTGCGTTTGACTCAAAAAAGGAAAATAAATGTTGATAACGGAGTATTCCGTCTCGATCTAAAACAAACTGAGCAGACAAAGGCGCTCCTAATGCTTGACCCAATTTGTATCGTCGAAAAGTATTGCAATTCGGGTCGGACAATAAGGGCATTTTTAAGCCCAAATCCTTAACCACAGTTTGACTTTGTTGCTCGTCAGTGCTGGTAATCATCAACACTTCAACCCCCCGTTGTACAAACTGTTCATAGTTCGTATTCAGAGCTTTAATATGGGGGTAACAAAGCGGACAATATTGTTTTTCGGTAAAAATGCGAGTAAACGCCAAAACAACCGGACAGTTTCCCCGATAGTTTGACAGACGAACCGACTGACCATGAGTGACATCAGGCAGTTGAAAATCCGGTGTCTTTAAACCGATTTGTAGATAATAGGTCGCCGGAATCGGTAAAAAGTTCTTGAAAAAGCGACGATTGAATAAGCCACTAAAATCAGTAGAAGTCAGCATCATTTTCACCAGTTAACAATCAAGAATGAGTTGGGGTGACGGCTCACAGAACAAACCGTTATATTTATATATATACAATTGTCTATGATTTTCCCATCCCCCTGACTCATTCTCAATGAATAACTCAGATTAAACCGCAGCAAAGAAGTCCTTAGACTTCACAGGGTCAGGAATCATCGTCTTTTCACCAGGCTTCCAACCTGCCGGACAAACTTCATCGGGATTGGCTTGCACGTACTGAATGGCTTGCAGGGTGCGTAAGGTTTCATCCACGTTGCGACCAAAAGCAAGGTTGTTGATGGTTGCGTGTTGGATAACGCCTTCTTTATCAATGATAAACAGACCCCGCAGGGCAATTCCCGCTTCTGGATCTAAGACATTGTAAGCTGCACTGATATCTTTCTTGATGTCAGAAACCAGGGGATATTTTAAGTCACCGACTCCACCGGATTTGCGATCAGTTTGAATCCACGCTAAATGGGAGAATTCACTGTCAACGGAAACACCCAGGATTTGGGTATTGAGTTGGGTGAATTCTTCGGTGCGATCGCTAAATGCTGTAATCTCAGTCGGGCAAACAAAAGTGAAGTCCAACGGATAGAAGAAAAGGACAACATATTTGCCGCGATAGTCAGACAGCTTGATCGTTTTGAATTCTTGATCGATGACAGCAGTTGCGGTAAATTCGGGTGCAGATAAACCAACGCGAATGCACTCTTCTGCCATAACGTATTTCTCCTTGACTTTCTCTACGATGATGTCCCACTCAATCCGATTAGGAAGTAAATCCTCTGGATACTTCCTCGGGTTTACGAATTGTTACGAGGATATCATACTCGAAATGACTACAACTACGCAAGCTATCAAAAAAGCACGCTCATTTTTTACAGAGACGCGCTTTATTTCGAGTATTAAATGGCTCCGGCTGGATTTGAACCTGCGACCTTGGGCTTATGAGTCCCCTGCTCTAACCACTGAGCTACGGAGCCAGAGTTTCATCAACAATTTTCAATTATAGCAAAACCAGATTAAAAATTGCAAGCCCTTCGACTGAAAAATTTTTGAATCTGAACAGTGAACACTGGGAGTTCAGGAGTTCAGAAGACAGCAAACAGTTTTAGGAAGAAATTGATAACTGTTCCCTGTCTTGCAAACTTTGCTCTCGCCGGAAACCGCCGGGCCGCAAGTTTGCGCTGTTCCCTGTTTCCTGTTCCCTGTTCGCTGATTCTTTGAAAAATCCGTCCTATCGTTGAGACAGATTATCCGCTTCGTTCGGAAGAAGAGCCATCGGATTGACAGCACCTTGTCCAGAGGGATGAATCTCAAAGTGTAAATGGGGGCCTGTACTTCTACCCGTGCTTCCCATTTCCGAGATTTGATGACCCTGGGCGACCTTCTGACCAACACTCACCAGAACGCGATCATTATGAGCGTAAAGCGTCAAACTGCCATCAGGATGCTCAATTTCCACCAAGTTTCCGTAGCCGCCACTGTTCCACCCAGCATAAGTCACGACACCGGGAGCCGCCGCAAAAATCGGTGTCCCAATGGGAGCCGCAATATCAATCCCTTGGTGCATCCGTCCCCAACGCCAGCCATAGCCCGACGTTAAAATCCCTCTCGACGGCCAGATATAGCCATTAAACCGCATCGTACCCCCAGGAAGATAGGTATCCGGGCCTGGAAGAGGCGGTAAATCGGGAGAAACAATCCGCCCGAGAGCCGGATTTTTCAACGGATCATAAGCACTTGAGCCTAAAGGTGCCGTAGCCACCACAGACGGATCATCCTTTTGGCGTTGGGCTTGCAGTTGTTCAGAGGGTTGCAGCGAAGCAGCACCGTCTTGAGTGGCTAACTCAGCGACAGGGATAGACTGTTCAGGAGGTTGACTGTTTCCGCCTGCAATCTCTTTCTGACGCAGATAAGCATCAGGATTGAACTCTGGATTAACCCGACGCAATAACAACGGTTGTTGAGCGTTAGTAGGCGTAAGATCTTCGGGAGAAGACGGTTCATCAGGCATCTGTTGAGAAGCATCAGCCAACAGTTGCGCCTGCTGGAGCTTGTATTCTTGGCGCAATCGATCAACATCAGCCCGTAAACGACTGGTATGGACCGAAGGAGATTCACCCTTGACACCAGAGGACTTCGCCTTGAGATCGACAGTTGAGGAAACCAGTTGAGCCTGGAGTTGGCCACGAGCAAGCAGAGTTTGACCCGGAATCGCCGTCGGCTCGGTAATCGAACCGGAAGCTTTCATCATCGCCAGTTGATCCAAAGAAAACTGACTCTCGGGCTGACTATTAGGCGTGAGGGTGTAAGGCTGCACTCGGCTCAACTGATTGCCAATCGGTTTAGAGGTTTTGGACTTCAGCTCAGAGGAAAGCTCAAAAGGCTTAAGCGCACCATTGAGTCGGGACTGATTCAATCCCAAACCATTGCTTGTTGGAGTTGAAACCGATTCTTCTCCCGATGGGGATTCCGTTTCTAAATTTTGAGAACGTCCAAACTGATCAGGCTGATTTGAAGAGGGGTTCTGAAAAAGGGAACGATGAGAAGATCGTTGGGGAATTCTGAGATTTTGATTGGCTTGTATTAAATTGGGATTTTGGAGATTATTCGTTCTGATAATCTCTTCGACAGACACATTATAACGACGGGCAATCTGAGCCAGGGTTTCCCCCGAATTAACGCGATAGACAACCGAAACGGAGTGATCCGTTAATTCCGATTCAATAACAATCGCTCCAGGCACTTCAGGTGTAGCGTAGGGCTGATTTGTACCTGTCGTCTCGGGTAAGGCGTAGTTGGGTTGCTCGGCTCTAGGGGCTGATGAATCCCCAAAAGAGTTCGAGAGCGCACCACCAGAACCCACAGGAGAGGAATTAGGCTGGCTGCCATCGGGTGCGGATGTTGGCGAATCTGGGAGTGATTCTGAACCCACAACCGGAGCTTGAAACCCTGACTCTGACAATTCGGCTAAACCGGATTTGGGAGCTTTCACAGACTGCTCTCCAGGCTCGAAGGCGGAATCTTCTGTATTCGAGTTTTCGATCGGCCTGGATAAATTCCGCAGCAAAGAAGGTTGCCATTCGGAATCCTTTACGGGTGCATTGGCCTGATTTTCCCCCGTTTGAGAGTTGGAGACTCCATCGGAGGATGGCTGCATTTCTGGAGTGAGTGTCGCCGCAGTGGGTACTGTATTGGCATGACTCCCTTCAGGGCAGAGAATACCGGAGGCGATGGCTAGACCCAGAAAAGCAGCCGAGGTGTATGCCTTACTACTCCCTGAGAATGTTGCCTGCTGTGCAGGTACCACTTTAGCCTCTTTTTCCTTGGCATCCGTGGCAGGTTGGTCTGAATGTGGAACTGTTCCTTTCAAAGAACGACCTCCTATGGAGAAGCGTTTAACTGTCCTTGGTTTATTCAACGAACTCACATCAGTGATCAATATCACTTTTAGAACTTGATAGATCTCACTGAAAGTCATCAATGCTTACGTCAGGTTACCCTGCTTTGTTCATTTCGGCAAGTTATTTGTTCGTTAGTACAATCGCTTCAAGGCCGATTGCTGCCAAATAATAACTGCCGAATTGCCCAATCATGATCACAATTGGACGCTTGATTGAGTAAGAGTCCAGATGTGAATCTACACTAACTTACTCGAAAAGTACAACTATCTTTTCTCGGCTACCCGACTGGGACGGGTGACTCCTATTTCAAGTCTATTCAACCCATTTTGCAGCCGAACTGACCCCAGAATAAGACTTAAAGCCTCGTCCCCTGAATTGAGGAGCCGATTAACGATGAATAAAATCTATCACTTATCAAGCCAATCTCCATCCGGGAACTTATAAAAAAAAGTTATCTATGTTTTCGGATTTTTGCGTTTAAATCACTGCATCTTTTGGAAAACATAAACTCTCTCTTGCAGGGACTAGGCCTTGAAAAAGCCTAATTGTCTACGAGCCTCAAATAAGCCTATCGCTACACTCACAGATAGGTTTAAGCTTCGCACACCTGGTTCATCCATCGCAATAGAAGTTGTCACATCACAAGCCTCAAGCACTGAGGGCGGCAGTCCGGCGGTTTCACAGCCAAACAGCAGCCAATCATTGGCTTGATACTGAAACTCTATGTAATTCTGCTGACCCCGTTTACTAAACCCAATCCAGCGTCCTCCCCAATATTGGTGATACCGTTTAAAGGCATCCAGGTCGGGGTGAAATTTCAACGGAACATAGGGCCAGTAATCTAAGCCAGCCCGCTTTAAATCGCGATCGCGAATTTCAAACCCCAACGGCCCAACTAAATGCAGTTCTGTACGGGTAGCGGCACAAGTTCGAGCCACATTACCCGTATTGGGGGGAATCTGAGGTTGAATCAAAACAACACGGGGCATGAATTATCCATCATCAAGGTTTGACTTTCAGCCAGGCAGACTCACAGAAATAGAGGAATAAGGAATTCTCTTACGAGTTTGCCAGAAATTTGACCCTAATTCATAGTTTTTCTTTATATTTCCACGAAAAGTTGAAAGATAAGATATTCTAAACTTTTATTACGCTTATGCAACCAGAGAAGGTTGACACAATTTGTCTTCAAACTCTTGTTCCTGCTGTTCCATCTCAATGATCGCATTCTGCACAATCTGGCGACTACTCAACCCCTGTTGATGCAGTCTCAACCATTGTTGAGCGGTATTTCCCTCTTGCAAAATTTTCTTCACCGGAGACAAAAAGCAGCTAAAGCCTTGCTGTTTCGCAACAGGCCTGACTTCTTGATAGAGTTGCTCGATCCAATCACGAGCCAAAATCACTTGGCCATTTTTCCAATGTCGCAGGGGAGCGTCTAAACTCAGACGAGCGGCTTGGGCTTCATTTTCTTCGGTTAAGGTCATCAAGTCGGAAGCTCTGCTACTGGCTGGAAAATCACTTTGTTCTAGCGGATCAAGGCGGCGATCGCCAAACATCTGCCACAGTCTGGCTTCTAATAGGGCTGTGACAGCCAGTAAGGCCACCGGGTTAACAATTAGATCACAAATTCTCAGTTCGAGGCGATTGAGATTGTAGGGACGCCGATCGCCATTGGGTCGCACAGACGACCACAGATGACGGACATTGTACATGGTTCCCAGTGCCAGTTGTTCTTCCGTCCAGTTAATATAATGAGCGTGACTTTCAAATAACGGAACGTGTTGAGGTGTTTGTGGAAAAACAGACCAGCGTGTGGAATGATTGCCTGTCGGTTGGCCGTCGAGAAAGGGAGAGGAGGCACTCAGGGCTAAATATAGCGGCGCTTCCACCCGAACTAGACGAATCGCTTGCATCAACAGTTCCGGGTCACTGATGCCAATATTGATGTGAATGCTGGAGGTGACAACGGTTGTGCCGTAGGTTTGCTCGATGTGAGTATGATAAGGATTGTTGGGATCGGAGCGATAGAAGGTGTCGCTCTCACCCAAAGACAGGGTACTTCCCGGAATGAGGGTATAGTTTCCCCATTGCTTGAGAGTCTCTCGTAGCGATCGCCTGGGCTTGAGCAATGCACATAACAGGCGATCATAGCTGTACAAAGGTGCTGTCGTATACTCGACATTGCGAGTATCGGGTTCTCGCACAAATCCCTCGAGTTCAGCGACAATCCGATCCGAAAGGCCGACAACTTCTCCTTGAGGACTGCCAGTATACATTTCTACTTCAAAGCCTTTTGACAATAGCACGTTAATTCCTCAGTTCGGCGTTTGGTGGCTAGAGGTGAGAGCGCCATCTGAACTTAGAGCTAGGTAGAGGGACTCGATTCAGATACTACGGATTCAAGCCTCTGTTTTTTTGGGGTTGATCTATTTTATCCTATCATAGATTCACATTCCCAAGGAAAGATACTTTCTGATTCCTCCGAAGGATTGAATACATAGTCATAGTCAAATTCTACAGAGCGAATATGACGGGTCACTGAAAAGCCACAGTTAATCACTTGATCCGTGGTAAAGGTCACAAGAATTAGTTCGATGAGTTTGCGGGAAGAAATTTCGGGTTTCTTGACGAAATAATCTCGGCGAGCGAAAAATATTCGTTCATCTTTGGGAACGACGATTCCATTCAGTTTGTGTGTATTTTGAATGGGTTTGATATAGTTTCTGATGAAATCATCTGGGTTTCTTTGCAGTCGAGATAAGCGTTCATGCTGAAGCCAACTCATATTGAACATCAATTTTAATAACTCAAACCCTAAAACATAATAAAACACTTTATCTTTATCTTCGGGGTTTAAAGCCAATCTCAAGGCAGATTCCAGATATTCATAGGGCTGACAACGAGCATCTTGAGCGGAGTGGACATAAAACTGTTTGATGTAGTTTCTCAAAAGAGATTCATTCAAATTCGTGTCGAGTTTAAACCAGCTTAAATACCGCTTGATTCGTTGCAGCGTATCAACATCTTCTAAGAGTTTAGAGACTAAACCATCAGCCGTATATTCATCTAAAAACTCGGCTTGCTTCTCCGGGGAGGAACCGCACAAAATATAACACAAGGACAAAACATAACGTCGTTCGTTCCAGGGTAAACTCTGCGCCCATTGCTGAACCTCGGGCGGCAATCGATCAAACAAAGCATTTTTGTTTAGGGGTTCGAGGAAATTTTTTGTCTTCTGCTTTAACATGGCTCTTTCTTGAACCTTTCTGTGGTTTTTTCTGGGGTCAAAATTAGAAATGGTTGCAAAACTCAATTGTTGAATAGCTTGTTAAACAGCTTTGACTCACTTTTGTTGTGATTTATATCACAAATATTTGTGCTTTTGATCGCTTCAATCTCTGCCCTAACACCCCGCCCAATTTCCGGCTCTTGTCATTACCTTTAACAGTTGTTGATCTCCTCTAAATTTTATTTAGATCGGGTGATCTTCAATCCTATTCATCTGTTTTGCAATTGATCAATTTATTTTTGCATTCTAACACGATTGTCTCAAAAATTACAGCCAAAAGTCAAGGCTATTTTCTCCATATTTATACCGGACTTTAGTTGTAAAATTTATACCCAACTTAAGCTGGTAAACTTAGATACATGGACTTTCAGTATTTTCAAGGAGAAATTGCAAATGAGCGTGATTATTGCTGCTGATCGAAGTGGATCGGGTAAAACAACCATCACCCTCGCTCTTCTCGCCTATCTTCAACAAAAACAATTTAATATCCAATCTTTGAAAGTTGGCCCTGATTATATTGATCCGATGTTTCATCAATTTGTCACTCAAAAACCCTGTTATAATCTCGATCCCATTCTCACATCAGAAGCTTATATTAAACAGTGTTTTACTACTCATACTCAAAACGCTGATTATGCTCTGATCGAAGGAGTTATGGGGTTATTTGACGGCGTTTCACCCCCCAATAGTCACACCCCTACAGCTTCTACCGCTCACATTGCTCAAATCCTCAATTTACCTATTTTATTCGTCATAGATTGTAGTCGATTATCCGGTTCAGTCGCCGCAATTGTTCATGGTTTTACTACCCTCAATCCTCAATTAAAATTTGCAGGTTTAATCCTAAATAAAGTCGCCAGCGATCGCCATCTTGAACTGTTAAAAGAAGCTCTAGAACCATTCCTAATTCCCATTCTTGGGGTAGTACGACGACAAGATCAAATTCACCTCCCAGAGCGGCATTTAGGCTTAGTTCCTACTGATGAACTGCCTCAACTCAGCATTTTAGTTGACAAACTCGCAAATTTAGCCGCCAACTGTTTTAACTGGGAAAAACTCCTTCCCTTATTAAAAACCAAAAAAACAGTAGATGTTCAATCAAATCTAACAAAACCTAGTTTTTATGATCCCATTAAAATTGCTGTTGCTCGCGATAAAGCCTTCTGTTTCTACTATCAAGATAATCTTGATTTTTTACAAAAACTCGGAGCGGAATTAATTTTTTGGAGTCCTTTAAACGATACTAAACTTCCTGACAATATTCAAGGATTTTATTTTGGGGGTGGCTTTCCCGAACTCTTTGCTGAACAGTTATCCGCAAATTTATCAGTTATAAAAGCTATTCAAAATCTGATCTCCGTAGGAATACCAACCTATGCAGAATGTGGAGGTTTAATGTACTTATGTGAAGAAATTATTGATTTTGAGAACAAATCCTGGCCAATGGTTGGTACTCTTCCGACAAAAGCCTTTATGGGAAAACAGCTAAAATTAGGATATTATCAAGCAACAACTTTGCAAGAAAGTCCTTTATTACCCAAAGATAAAACTATTTTCGGACATCAGTTTCATCGTTCAGAACTCACGATAGAGTCCAAAAATCCTCTTTATAAAATGAAGCGTTATGGTAAAAATAAAGGCAATGAAACAATAACCGAAGGATGGTCATTGGTTAATCTTCATGCGTCTTATTTACATTTACATTGGGGAAATTATCCCGAAATTCCAACCCGATTTTTACAGCAATGTTCTATTTTCCAATAAACCTGCTGTAGATTACATTTTCAAAACCCTGTTGATTAGAGAAACCGGGTTTTTATTCTCCCCAGTTATACCTCATAGAACAATGAATTTGCAACAATTCAGGAAGCGTAACAATATATGTTGCCATTATATTGCTGTTGAAATCCAATTCCCATGAAAACCACTGGGGACCCGAACCGGAAGATGAATTTCAGCCAGAGGTTCACCTGCAAAATTAGCCGGATCAAGAATCACTAAACTACTGGTTGCTGTTGTTTCATCAAAGACAAATGTGACTACATATCCCTGATCTTCACCCTCTTGTCCAACTTTAGGAATAAAGCTAGCTTCCCCACAATATCGTCCCGGTTTAAAGCGATGAACATGAGTAACTTTCCGTTCTAAATCATATTGAATCAGTTCAGAGAAATAGTTGGGAATTTGCTTTTCTGCCATTAATTCCACATCAATATGAGGCGTATATCCAAAGCGGTAGGGTTGTCCCGTTTTACGAAAATCAAACGTCGGAAAATCAACGACTCGATCATCTAAAGGTTGATGTTTGGCTGTTTTATCTTGAGGATTAATTGTTAATCGTTGTAGATGAGATTTGATCTCTTTTCCAGAAGTTACAGCAGTGGGTTCTAATTTTATCTGATTATGATAGGCAAAATCAACAACAACTTCTCCCTGTTGTTCATAAGCATTCATAAAATGCCACATCCACAGGGGTTCTGTTTCAATCCAAATCGGTTTTTGATCAACATTTTTCCGATGAATTAAGCCGATTTTTGTTCCATATTCAGGCTTCCATTCAAAGGGAAATTGCCCCCCAAGGGCTTGAAATACATTAAAAACCAGAGGACAATGAAAGAAAATGATGTAATTTTCAGTAATTGCTGTATCATGTATGAGTGCCGGAGATGCCATTTCAATGGGAGTTTTACGGATAATTTTTCCCTGTTTATCAGCGACATAATACACTAAATAAGGAGCCGCCAACAGAGAATAACGATAAAAATGTAACTCTCCTGTTTTCGGATCAACCTTGGGATGTGCAGTCATTGCCTCTTCAAGTTCTCCACCAAAATCCCACTCTCCCAATGTTTCTAAATCACTAGACATTTTATAAGGGAGTCCGACTTCATACAAGGCTAATAAATGATCTCCATAGGGGACAATATTGGTATTGGCAAAGTTAACAAGGGGCATATTTTGTCGTTCTTTTCCCTCAATATCTTGCTGCAAACTCTTGGTCATAATCCAGCGATTCCGATAACTGGCTTTTCCTTCTTTGAGATAAACCGCATGAATCATTCCATCGCCTTCTAAGGGATATTGATAAGCAACTGGTTTTAAGTAAGGATTGGGGCCGTTTCGCATATACATTCCGTTCAAATCTGCGGGAATTTCCCCGGTTATTTTTAAGTTTTCAATATCTACTTCTTGAAAAACCGGAGCGTTAATCCCTTGTAAAAAAATGTTATCACTTAACCAGTCTTGGGCTGAAATTAATTTTCGACTGGGAGCAGATAAAGCAAACAGAGAATGACCCCCAACAGTCGAAAGAAAAGAGGCGTAGGCGGCAGCTTTTAAAAAATCTCGTCGGGAAAAGTTCGACCGTTTCATCTTAAAAAAATAATATCTCTACAGGTGGCTAAAATTTTAAACCCAGAATCTAGAGATCGTGAAAATTATTTATTCTATTTTAACAAAAATATAAATTAAACTTTAATCTGTTCTTCAAGATACAAATATACCTCAAAAACCCGGTTTCTCAAAGAAACCGGGTTTTTATACAAGTTTTTATACAAAATTCAGTTACAAATTCAACAATAATACAAAACTTTAAACTGAAAAGGGGATGTAAATTCTCTCGAACAGTCAACTTGCTGCGGAAGCACCCATCCCCTGAACGATTACCTAACTTGCGGTGACATCGACAACCGTTTTTTCAGCATCAACAACCTCAGCTTCAGCAACTTCAGTAGATGCTTTATTCGGACTACTCTTGAGACGTTCTAACAACAACTGAGAAATTTCTGTCACAAACAAAGTCGCAACAATTCCATCATCAATCCATCCTATAATGGGAATAAAATCAGGAGCAATATCAATCGGACTCAACAAATAAAGTAAGGTGCCGAGAATCAATACCCAACGGTATTTAGTGTTACGCAGCGTGTGACTATACCAATTATAGAAGGATTGAACTAGGTTTTTCATTGGGCTACCTCGTTGACATTTCGTATATTTATATAATTACAGTTCGTCTGTTTCCCTGGAAGTGTAGATTTTCCCCCCACAATATTCGGGAAGTTACACCCGGTTTCTTTTCGGAATGAAGCCCAAAGCAGTTGTAGTGCGACAGTCGCTTACTGCGGTAATATAATAGATGTTATAGGGAAATGGGGGTCGAGTGTTTTGAGCGATCGCATTCAATATTGGAGAAAACGTCAAGCCCAGCAAAAAGCCCAAAATCAGCGAATGGTACTGCAAGCGCGTTCACAGTTAGTTGAGATTGTTAATGTTCTAGTCGAGAAGTTTAACGTTACAAAGGTGATTGTCTTTGGGTCATTAGTTAAAGATAAATTTACGGCTGAGTCTGATATTGATATTGCAGTCGAAGGGATTAGAAAGCAGGATTTTTTTACCGCATTATCAGCAGTCAATCGTCTAACAGATCGATGGGTAGACTTAAAACCAATAGAAGATTTAGAACCTCATTTTCGCCAACGAGTTTTGGAGACAGGAGAATGTATTTATGAGGCAGATTTCAGCAAGTCAAGTTCGGGAACTGACCACTGATATTGAAGTAGAGTTAGAACGCTTAGGACGTTTAGAAAGTGGGATTAATCAAGTTCAGCAAGAGATGAGGCGGACTCCAGAACTTGCTACTATTTTTTATGAAAGTGTTGCTTTAAAACTGCACAATTTCTATACGGGTTGTGAACGTATTTTTCAACTGATAGCATCTGAGTTAAATGGTATCCTTCCCTCTAGTTATGATTGGTATAAACGACTCTTAAATCGAATGGGAGTTGAACGAGAAGGACTTCCTAAAGTCCTAAGTCAAGATACAATTAGCCGCTTACAAGATTATCTCGGCTTTCGGCATATTGTTCGCAATCTTTATGGTTTTGAGTTAGATCCGGTTCGACTAGAACAACTTATTGAACAGTATCCTCCTGTCTGGCATCAATTTCAAGACGAAGTTCGACAATTTTTGAATGAGTTACAGAATTTAGCCGAACAGTTAGAAGGAGATAATTCTTTTTAAATCAAGTCTGTATTAGATTGATAATTTTGAAAAACTTGTTGATAAAACTCCTCGAGTGCTTTGACGCAAGTTTCATCATCAAATAAGTGATCTTGACGTTGACTCATGCGTTGAGAAATATCTTTTCGCCAAGCAGAATCTAAGCCTAATTTAACCGCAATGTCAATATATTCGGCTTCATTTTGAGCAATAGTATCCGTCACACCTAACATTTTTAAGAAACTATCTGCATGACGACCTCGCATAAATTCACCCGGACAAGTTACAATGGGTAAATTGCAGGCGATCGCTTCTAAAGAGGTATTTCCCCCCGACCAAGTAAAGGTATCTAAAAACACGTCTGAAAGTAGATTTAACATCAGATAGTCTGAACGTTCAGGAATGCTGAGATGAATGCAATAATTATCGTGATTTAAACCCACAGCAGCAAAAGCACGTTCGAGACGAGGGATTAAGATTGTTCCCCGTAAAAATAGAAACTTTGCGTTAGGAACTCCCTGGGAAATTTCGGGTAAAATATAATCGTATTGCGGTAAATATTTAAACGGGGCTTGACAGCAGAAATAGAGAACACAATCTTCTGGGATATTAAAATCTGATCGGCTTTTTGTTAAAGTTGGAATATCTTTCGGTTTGGGATAAGCAACCCCAATATTCGGTAAACGAACCAGAGTTTCTGAGTAATGTTCTTGTGCGTTTTCCGGTTCCATTAACTGACTCGATAAAAAGTAATCAATGGTTGGGAGTCCCGTTGTTACTGGGTGTCCCCAAGCGGTACATTGAATAGGGGCTAAACGTAAAGCCGCCATCTGCATTGTCGGTGCATCCATACCAATTTCAGGATAGACTAAAATATGCAGTTTATCGTTCAGAATTTGTTGACAAACGGCTGGGAAGTTTCCGGGGATCTGATGAAAAATATCGCTATATTGCCGAAATTTTTGCGTAATCGGATCGGGAGTATTACTGGTATAATAACAGTAAACTTCAAAGTTATTATGATTACAAAATTTCAACCATCCTGTTAACCAAAGGGTGCCACTATAGGAATGTAGATAATGGGAAACATACCCAACTCTAATTTTTTGTTCAACTTTTGGCATCGTTAACGGTTGAACCCAGTCGGGATAGTTAGCCGCCATAATATGATGAACTAAATTACCATAATTTTTTTGAGATTCAACAACATTGTGGGCTTGATAGGCTAAATAAAAATTAGTCCATCGACTTAAACCCCAGAATGCACTTTCTCTTTCTGCGGGAGTGTCTAAACGAGTAGTGTTAATTAAAGTTTGGAGTTCTTGTTCAAATCGTTTTCTGTAATAATTGATTGATTCAGAGTTATGATAGATAATCGGAACAATCAGATGTTTCATCAGTTTAAATGTATAGTCATCAGGAAGATGGTTAAAAGCAGTTTCCGCTTGATAAATTGCCGCTTCTGTTTCTGCTTGGCGGAGTAACTGTAAAATCAAAGAAAAGTGCAATTGTCCTGATTTCGGATGAATTTGTGTTCCGGTTTGTAGAACTTTTATTGCTTCTAGAGGTTGATGAATTTTATTAAAACAATCACTCAGGGTTGCATAGAGTTCAACTTCTCCGGGTTGAAGGTTTAGATAGTTTTGAAAGAATTGAATTGCTTCGTTGTATTTTCCCTGTTGATAATACTGTTGAGCAAAGCTATAATAAATAGGTGCGGGGTTGTCTTTTGCTGATTCAGCAATATTAAGGTTTTGTTGAACTTCTACTGCATCAGGATTGAGTGTTAAAGCAGTTTGATAAACAGAGATCGCTTCTTCAAATCGAGTTTGTTCAAAGAGAATATTTCCTAAGTTTAGATAGCTTCCCCAGTGGTTCGGGTTGATTTCAATTGCGTTTCGATAAATAGCTTCTGCTTCAGTCAGTGAACCTTGCTGTTTAATCAGATTTCCTAAGTTTTGATAGGCGTAGACTAAACTATTATCAAGTTCAATGGCGGTTTGATAAGCGGTAATGGCTTCTGAATATTTCTCTAGCTTTTCTAAACCCAATCCCAGATGATAATGTCTAACGGCAATTGATGAATCTATTTCTAAAGATTTGAGAATGGCTTCGACAGATTTTGAATACTGTTCTCTTTCATAATAGAGGATACTGAGTTGATGCCAAGCTTCTGCATGATTGGGTTGCCATTGGAGGAATTGTTTATACTGTTTTTCGGCGATTTCATATTGTTTTTGGGCGTGAGATTGAACCGCTTGATCATAAATTTGGCTGAGATTGACTTCGGGCTGAAACTGTTGTATATTTTGAATGGCATGAAGAACGATTTGAGATTGTTGATCTTGAAAAGTGGAAACTGAATAGTTAAAGGTTTGTTGAGCATTCCAGCTTAAAAGTTGGATTTCTGATCCTAAAATTTGATTGAGGTTAATTGAGTCACAACCGTCTAATAAAATTTGGCATTGGGGATAAGCCGCCATAAAATCCCAAATCGCTTGTTGTACTGTGTCTATATCCGCAGAATAAACTAAAATCAGGGCTTGAGGGGTTAAAAAAGGCTGAACCAAAAGTAAACTCATCAAAACTGAGCGATAATCCGATAAACCTTGATAAAAGTAAACTCCAATTTGAGTATCGGTTTCAACTTCTCGCAATTCTAATAAAAAACACTCAAAATCCTGATTACAAAAAATAATCTGTTCTTCTAAATTAAAAGACTGTACATTTTCTAGGAGTTGTTCTAAAATAGTATTATCGGAAATTTCACTAACAGCATAAGCCATTGTTTCAGGATGACCGAACAATGCAGCAATCAGTGAAAAACCGTCCTGAGTTCCAATTTCGCAATACATTTCCGAGGCTTCTAAACAGTCCACCGCAACGTTAAGTAACTGCATGAGATTAACCGACATTTCTGGGTTTTTTTGTTCGAGTACCTGTTGAAATGGGTTTGATTTGGGCTGAACCGTCTCACGTTCCCAGTTGTCATAGAAGTTGGGGAGCTGCTGAATAAATTTTTGAACGTCCATTTTCGCGGTAGGATAAGTAAAAGGCGATCGCACATCATCTATAATAGTTCAGGCGGTGGGTTGAGTTCGAGGCGCGATTTGTCGGACAGCGCGATCGCTTTTGATCAAAAGTTGGGTAGTTTAAGGGAGTAGGCTGTTGTAGCAACCCCAGTGAGGCAGATATGACCAGTGCAGAACGAGAATATATGGAGTCCCGTCAACGCCGCCTTCAACGCAAACAAAAGTTAATCGCATTCATTGGAGTGATTGGGTTTGGCGGTTCAACTTTATTTACCCTGGTTCCAATGTTTAAGGATGCTTTGCAGCGACAAAATCAACCGGAAACAACAGAAGTTGATTCTGCTGAAGTGCAGTTAAAAGCACAAGAAAAAGGCTATGAAAGTGTATTGCAGAGAGAACCTGAGAACTTAACGGCTTTAGAAGGTTTGATGAATGTTCGGCTACAATTAAATGATCCGAAAGGCGCGATTGAACCGTTAGAAAAGTTGGTTCAGTTGAGTCCAGAGAGAGAAGATTATAAAGCGTTATTAGTTCAATTAAACTCAGTAGAGTAACAGATCAAAATAACAGTGTAGAAATTTTAAAATACATTTTTAAAAGTTCAATTCTAATTAGAATTAAAATGGCAATCAATACAGTTTTTGATCAGACCCCTATCTGTAAAA
>NZ_LATL02000269.1 GCF_000972705.2 Limnoraphis robusta CS-951
GGAACCCGCCCCTACACTAATAACGAATTAATTAGATGCACAGATCTTTAAAAACCGGGCGGGTTTAAATATATTTACCCTTGGGGCGGGTTCCATCAAAAATTAAATATTCTCAGAAATAACCGTGCATAAACCCGCCCACCCCCACAACAATATTAAAAAACCGGGTTTGTAGGGGCGGGTTCCACCAAAAATTAAATCTTCTCAGAAATAACTTAAATAAACCCGCCCACCCCCACAACAATTTTAAAAAATTGGGCGGGTTTAATAGTATTAATTGTGAGAAACATCAATTAACGCGGAACCCGCCCCTACAATAAGGTTGATATGTTTTTTAGATTGATAAGAATGTTGATAGTTTTACAGATTGTCTAGTTGTTCTCGCAGTTTTTCTAACTCACTATCAACTTCTGTTTTTTGGGCGGGAGTTTGAGGCGCAGTCGTCGTTTCTTCACCTACGGGGAGTTGACCTTGAGTTTTAGCAGAGCCAAGCATTTGCGTTTTCAAAGCTTCTAAATCATCATAATCACTTCCGTCTTCAAGTTGAGCAAAAAAACATTCTTCTAAACTTGTACCTTTTTGTATACTCGTATTATTAGCTTTTTCTGATACATTTTCGTTCAACTGAGTTTTGAGACTTTCTAGAGTTATGAGATGTTGTTTTAGTTGTAAAATTATTGAATCCTGTTCACTCAACTGTTTTTGAAGATACTCTTTACTTTTAACAGCGTGATTCATTGCTAAACGTGTTTCTTGAATTGCCTTTTCTAAAAGCTTGTGACTATCTGGTTGTTCTTCAATTTTAGGCTCAAAATAACGAATTGGTTCAAATTCCGATTGAGAACCAGCTTCCATTTCCAAGACTTTTTGTTCCATCCGCTCAAAAGCTGCCATTCCACCTGTTGTATTGATACCACCAATCATTCCCTGCAACTGCTCATTTGCCTTAGCCGCTTGCGCCCGAGTCTTGAGCATATTTTTCTTGGTTTTGGCTTCAGAGATTTTATTCTCTAGCTGAACTAAGTTGCGTTTTAGTACATCAACTTGAGTGGTTTGTTTATCAAGATTAATTTTAATCGTGTTGGCTTGCTCCTCATAATTTTTCTTACGTTGTAAAGCTTCTCGAGCCAGGTTTTCATCTCCCTTTTGCAATGCTACTTGAGCGCGAGACAGCCATTGATTTCCCTGAGATTGATATTGGTTGTATTGCTGTTGACTGCGTTTTTGAGAAGCGATCGCCTGTGCAACAGCTTGACGGAGTTGCACCAGGTCTTCTTGCATATCAATAATAGTCAGTTCTAAGAGCTTTTCTGGATCTTCTGCCTTGCTCACCATATCGTTTAGGTTCGATCTCACAACCCGGTTAATTCGGTCAAATAGTGGTGACATAATTTGACATTTCCTTTGCTTGTTTAATCCCAAGCTTGAGTAACACTTTAAATTAAATCTACCAAAGTTGGAAGTTTACCGCATCAGCGTTTTTGCTGAACTTTAGAATATAATTTTACCTGTCTTGTCCGTGAATTTACTTAGACAAACATTCTGATTTAACTTGATGCGTTTATCGAACTATTTTCTAATACAAACTCAATCCCCTTGATGTTCAACCTTAAAAAATATGACAAAAGGGAAACTCGGTGACAAAATGTGATAAACCTAAAGACTGGTATAATAAACAAAGTTTCAATGACCGCAATACAGGAAACACCCAAACATCAGAAAGCCAAAGCGTTGAAACCGGGGAGTCGCCGTCCCGCTAAAGAACTGTGTAGCGAGTGTGGACTGTGTGACACCTATTATGTTCATTACGTTAGAGAAGCCTGCGCTTTCATCAACCAACAAATTACCCAACTGGAAACCCAAACACACGGGCGAAGTCGCAATTTAGAAAACGAGGATGATCTCTATTTTGGGGTTCATCAAACGATGATGGCGGCGCGAAAAAAACAACCCATCGAAGGCGCCCAATGGACGGGAATTGTTAGCAGTATCGCTTGTGAAATGTTAACTCAGGGAATTGTTGAAGGCGTGGTTTGTGTTCAAAATACCAAAGAAGATCGCTTTCAACCGATGCCTGTAATTGCGAGAACTCCAGAAGATATTCTAGCAGCAAGAGTTAACAAACCCACCCTTTCACCCAATCTTTCCGTTCTCGAAGAAATCGAAAAATCGGGAATGAAGCGGTTATTAGTGATTGGAGTTGGTTGTCAAATTCAAGCGTTACGGGCAGTTGAGAAACAATTAGGATTAGAAAAACTCTATGTGTTGGGAACGCCTTGTGTTGATAATGTGACTCGCGCAGGTTTACAAAAGTTTCTCGAAACCACCAGTAAATCTCCTGAAACTGTCGTGCATTATGAATTTATGCAAGACTTTCGGGTTCACTTCAAACACTCAGATGGATCGATAGAAAAAGTGCCGTTTTTTGGGTTAAATACTAAAGAACTCAAAGATATTTTCGCCCCCTCTTGTTTGAGTTGTTTTGATTATGTCAACTCCTTAGCCGATTTAGTGGTAGGATATATGGGAGCGCCCTTTGGTTGGCAATGGATTGTGGTTCGTAATGAAACGGGCAAAGAGATGTTAGACTTGGTATCAGGTCAACTCGACACCCAACCTGTTCATTCTGAAGGCAAGCGTCAACAAGCAGTCCAACAAAGTATTCCCGCTTACGACAAAGGCGTAACGTTACCGATGTGGGCAGCGAAACTGATGGGGGTGGTGATTGAAAAAATAGGCCCCAAAGGGTTAGAATATGCTCGATTTTCCATCGATTCTCATTTTACGCGCAATTATCTCTATGTGAAGCGCAACCATCCTGAAAAGTTAGATGCCCACGTTCCTGAGTTTGCGAAAAAAATTGTTGAGCAGTATGAGCTACCGAAGTGATAGAATAGAAGCCTAAGCTTCAAGATTTGAAATCAAGTTAATCTTTCTGTTAACCGTCAGGCGGGGGAGAACAGTAACTTAGTAGAAGATTTATGGTACAACACGGTACTATCTGTAAGATCAGATAATAGATCTATGCAACGAGCCTATCATACCAAGTTAAAACTGAACAACAAACAGAAGACTTTAATGGCTCAACACGCGGGATATTCTAGGTGGGTTTGGAACTGGGCGTTAGGGATGTGGAATGAAGCTTACAAACAAGGGTTAAAACCTTCAACGAATAAGCTAAAAAAGTTCTACACCAATCACGTCAAACCTCAATATTCCTGGCAGTCAACGCTAAGTTCCAGAGTTTATCAATTTGCCTTCATGCACTTGGGAGAAGCATTTAGCCGATTATTTCAAGGCATTGCTGAATACCCTAAGTTCAAGAAAAAAGGCAAAAATGATAGCTTTACTTTAGATAATTGTGGCAAAGTAATGAGGTTTTCGGGGAGGAGGTTAAAACTTCCTTTTATTGGATGGGTATTCACTTATGAACCCCTACCTGAAATCAACACAAAGCGAGTCACAATTAGTCGAGTAGCTGATTGTTGGTATATATCTGTAGGCTATGAGTTTGAACCAGAACAGACTGTTAAATCCCGAGAATATCTGGGTGTTGATGTTGGAGTTAAGGTGTTGGCTACCTGTTCAGATGGTACTGTTTTCGCTAACCCCAGAGCTTACAAAAAAGCTCAAAAAAATCTAGCTCGACTTCAGCGTGAACTTTCTAGAAAACAAAAGGGTTCAAATAACAGGAATAAAGCTCGACTGAAACTGGCAAAAGCACATCAAAGAGTGGCTAACATCCGAAAAGTGTCAATTCATAAATTAACCTCATGGCTATGCAAAAACCACGCGGTCATCGGGTTAGAAGACTTGAATGTTTCTGGGATGTTAAAGAATCATAAGTTAGCGGGTGCTATTGCTGATTCTGCTCTTTATGAAATTCGCCGCCAAGTCGAGTATAAATCCTCGTGGTACGGCTCAGTAGTAGTTTTTGCAGATCGCTTCTATCCGTCAACTAAGACCTGTTCAAGTTGCGGTCACGTTCAAGAAATAGCACTGAAAGAACGAGTTTTTCATTGTAAGAATTGCGGTGAAGTCAAAGAGCGTGACTATAATGCGAGTCTGAATTTATTACATTATGCCGAGGGCTTCTCGGCTGATTTGCCTGTCTGACCGGGTGCTGCCGACAGTCCGGGGTGATGCAGGAAGTAAATATTAACACGGTTTGTACCGCGTTATATCAGTTTTATAAAGCAGAACTAAAGCAGTTTGCTAGGCTGCGCTAGATTTTACGGTCTTCCCCGTCATTAAATTCACCCGATACAAACCTGCATCGACTTTTTTTGAGGTTTGTATTAATCGTTACCACTGAAATCGTTCAATTAGCTTATAACTAAGCACAGGAACGAGCAGGATGAGTAAAACTAACCAGGGCGCAGAGGCAATGCTTAGAAATACAAAAACTAAAGCAATTCCTCGAGCCATGATTTTTGCAATCTCATCAGTGGTTATCACACTAATACTAACTGCCAACATAGACATTGACAGATAGACTAAATCAGGTACTAGCATTTAGGGCTACCCCCTCTCAAAGGTTAAAATCGAGCGCGTCCCTAGCTTGTGACCAGATTAACGCATACGGGATAAATCCCGGTTTTGGTCTTCCTCGATCGCTGTGCCTCTACGTTTGAGTTCAGTGATTGGGGGAGATTGATTTGAGTTTTCTTGTTATCAGATCATAGCACCTTTTAACAAGATGTATAAGATCCTATTCCTGAAGCTTTTGTCAAGAAAAGCTAACTTGTTTGCAGGAAAAACCAATCGTATCACAGGGGATGGCGCGTCTCAACCCGAGAGTTGGCAACTAATCAATGATCCCTTTTAAGTTTTTCTCAAAAAGAGGCATGATTTTCTAAATCCTTAGAAATTGAGAGGGAACGCTGCAACTCTTTCTATTCTAAAACTCTTAATCTTTGACGAAAACTAATTTCAAAAAAAGTAGCAAGCACGACATTTTACCGTTTTGGAAAGATGTCGTGCTGTTTAGGAAATTTTTAACGTCTGACTAACTTTTTACTGACTTTCCGTAGACGAATCGACTCGGGTGTGACTTCCACCAGTTCATCCGGGCCAATATATTCTAAAGCCCGTTCTAAACTCATGTCTACAGGTGTTTGCAATTGTACCAGTTCATCACCCGTTGCGGAACGATGGTTCGTCAACTGTTTCGCCTTGCAGATATTCAAGTCTAAATCTTGAGGACGGTTGTGTTCCCCAACGATCATCCCTTTATAAACCTTCGTTCCCGGTGTAATAAAGAATGAACCCCGATCTTCGGCGTTTTTCATTGCGTAGAAGGTACTCACCCCTTCTTCAAAGGCAATTAACACCCCATTACGGCGAGTTTCAATCTCTCCACACAGAAGCCGATATTCGAGGAAACTATGGTTCATAATTCCCTCTCCGCGAGTAATTCGCATGAAATCACCCCGGAAACCAATCAACCCCCGCGCAGGGACAACAAACTCTAACTGGGCGCGTCCATTACCACCAACCCGCATATCCTGCATATCGGCCCGTCGCTGGCCCAAGCGTTCCATGCAACTCCCCACAGCCTCTTCAGGAACATCTAACACCAGATATTCAAACGGTTCGTAGGGTTGACCACTAATTTCACGGTAAATCACCTGCGGCTGAGACACTTGGAATTCGTAGCCTTCCCGCCGCATATTTTCAATTAAAATACCCAGGTGAAGTTCACCTCGTCCCGACACCATAAACTGATCCGGGGAGTCTGTTTCTTCGACTCGCAGGGCGACGTTGGTTTCCAACTCCCGCATCAAGCGATCGCGCAACTGACGCGAAGTGACGTAAGATCCTTCTTGACCTGCAAACGGTGAGTCATTCACCGAGAACATCATCTGTAATGTCGGTTCATCGACCTTAATTAAAGGCAGGGCTTGAGGTTCGTTCGGACAGGTAATGGTTTCGCCAATATTCGCATCAGCAAACCCTGCAACTGCAACCAGATTTCCGGCGGTGGCTTCTTCAAGATCAATACGACTTAAGCCTTCAAAGCCCATTAACTTGGTAATTTTGCTTTTGAAAATTGTTCCATCTTCTCTGACTAAAGCCGCTTGTTGTCCAGCTTTGATGGTGCCATTGTGAATTTTGCCAATCACAATTCGCCCCACATATTCAGAATAATCTAGGGTTGTCACTTGTAATTGCAGGGGTTTGGTCGAATCACCGACAGGGGGCGGAACGTGTTCGAGGATATCTTCAAACAAGGGCTGCATATCGACGCCTTGTTCCTCTAAGCCTCGTTTGGCGTAGCCTTCTAAGCCCGATGCAAACAAATAGGGAAATTCACATTGATCATCATCGGCACCGAGTTCGAGGAACAGATCCAAGACTTTATCAACGGCGCCGTAAGGTTCAGCCCGAGGACGGTCAATTTTATTGATAACAACAATCGGACGCAAGCCTTTTTCCAGGGCTTTTTTCAACACAAAGCGGGTTTGAGGCATCGGGCCTTCATTCGCATCCACAATCAGGATACACCCGTCTACCATGCCTAAAACTCGTTCAACTTCACCGCCAAAGTCCGCGTGACCGGGAGTATCAACAATATTAATTAGGGTTTCTTTGTATCGAACGGCTGTATTTTTCGATAAAATAGTAATTCCGCGTTCTCGTTCAATATCGTTAGAGTCCATCACGCAGTCCGGAACATCTTCCCCTTCACGGAAAATACCGGACTGTTTTAACAAGGCATCTACTAAGGTGGTTTTGCCGTGATCGACGTGGGCAATAATAGCAACGTTGCGAATGGGGAGAGACATAGGTTAGTGCCTAGTAGCAGAAGTTATAAGGTTATTGGCATTTGTTGACGTATCTTAATAATTGTAACGCATTGGCGATCGCTACAAAGACTGCAAACCGGAAATTATCTGTTTTTTGACAACCCGTAGGGGCAAGTTTTGAAACCCTTTTGAGTTCTTCGTCCAAATCTTGCTCTACCTGCGCCATCAAATGCGATCATCTCTAAGTGAGAAGGCTTAAACAATGTTACGGGTGAAAATTCAAGCCTAACTCAGAACCCAGTCATACAATTTTATCAATTTTTTATGAATTTAAATGCTGACAACCACAGATTCCGGCCATTCTCGATACCAAGATTTGCCTTCGGGGGAAACGGGGAATTGAATACGGTTCCAACTAAATAAGCCTGTGTTTTTTTCGGGATAAAATCCCTCTTGAAAATCTACATTTTGACCGTCAAAACCACTGTCAATATATTGAAAGTCAAGTTGAGAAATATCAGGATTAATATTGAGTCGATTTCTCAGCCAATTGCGATGAATGATTCCCGTATATGTGCTACGAAGTGTTCCGGCGAATTGAGCCGCTTTTGCCATGACTAAGTTACAAATCAGTCCTAAAGTTTGTTCGTCGGTAAAGGGTAAATCTTTGAAATCATAGACGAATTCATTGATGATAAATTCATCAATAAAGAGATGGTTTTTATAATAATTCATTATCTCCGTAAAAAAATGTTTTTTATCGGATTCATCGGTACAAATAACTAATAATTCATTTCGAGGAAAATTGGCTTTAATATTGCTGAGTATCTTTTGAGAATAACATTTATCAATACCTGGAATATGTTTTCGATAATCAGTGAGTCTCACATGAATCCCATTAAACCGACCCAGTTTATAGCTAATTTTATCGGCTAAATTACGATAAATCACATGAGGACGGATAGATTCCATCAAAGTATAAAGCGAAGGATGAGGCAAATAAAAAAAGCGAGAATAAAATCCAAAATTACATTGACTTAAATGCCAGATATCCTGCTGAACATCTCTTAAAATTAATCGATTTTCAGCAAATTCTTCGAGAACATCAGGAATAACAACTGCATGATTGGGAACAAAAACAGCATTCACTAACCGCAGATCACAGTTAGACAAACTCAAAGTATTTAAGTGATTTTCCGCTAAAAACTCTGAATAAGTGATCCACTCAATCGGCATCGGATCTAAGAGATCAAGAATTGTTGGAATTCGTTGGTTATTAATGATAGCTTTGCGATGCTCTGGAACTCGATTATATAATCCTCCAGCCACAGGCTTTAATTGTTTTTGTTCTCCGGCCGAACCGTAATAAACAAGCCGCCGTTTCGTCAGATATGCTAATCCGACGGCTAATTCCAAAGACATTAAATCATTGTTCAATCCGGATTCATAATTTTTGTACAAAAGATATCGCATTAAAATGATGAATTAAGCCGGGGAATTCTCAACCACTTCTTGCAGATGAGCAAACCGTTCCTGATCAATATCCACCTCTAAATCTTGACCGTTTCCTTGAACATTGGAACGTCGTACCTCACCCAAATACACAGGTTCAGAAACCCCCGGTTCAGGATGAATTAAAGTCCGCGCCCGAATAGTTAAACGTTCATCCGGCTGTCCCGTCCGTCCCGGAGAAAACAAATCCGCCGCCGCTTGCTGTAATGTTGCTTCTAACTCCGTCGGCGTAATCTCCGGCGCAACCACAATCACAATTTGGCGATCGCCATCATCATAAACCCGAGAATAGCGAACCGCACCCGGAACCGCAACCCGGTTAAACAGTCCCAAACCGAGGCCAAAGACACCCAGGGTTAAAACGCCCATAAAAGCCGTTATCCCCACCAACCGGAAGCGAATCCCCCATTTAAAGATCAATGCCAGTACAGTCAAAAAAGCGCAAAACAAGGTAAAAATACCAATCCATTTAGAATAATTGAGAAGTTCGCCCGTAGATAACATCAGTTTTTGTTTGAATAGGTCTAGTTAACTCAACAAAAGCATAGCAGTCTTTACAGTTTACAGTGACCAGTGACCTCCCCTATTCCCTGTCTTTTCGACCCGTCAGAAAATAGGTAAGCATTTCTCCCTTGCCCTTAACCGTGATTGTACCCCGTTCTTCCAAGAGATATTTTTCCTTCAAGCGTTCATAAGTCGTGGCGGTGACTTGAATTTTCCCAGAAATTCCATGAGACTCCATGCGGTTCGCCGTGTTCACCGTATCCCCCCACAAATCATAGGTAAACTTTTTCATGCCAATTACACCCGCTTCCACTGGCCCTGTATTAATCCCGATCCGCATTTGCAGAGGTTCCCCTTCTTTGAGACTAAACTGACCAATAATCTGCTGCATATCTAGAGCCATTTCGGCGATCGCCTCAACATGATCCGCTTGAGGAGTCGGGAGTCCGCCAACCACCATATAAGCATCACCGAGAGTTTTGATTTTTTCAAGATGGTACTTATCAGCCAACTCATCAAACCGAGAAAAAATGCGATTGAGAATTTCCACCAGTTCCGCCGGAGACAGATCAGCCGACAGCTTCGTAAAATTGGCAATATCACCAAACAAAACCGTCACATCATCAAAACTATCAGCGATGGTGCTTTCTCCGCGTTTAAGGCGTTCTGCAATGGCTTTAGGGAGAATATTCAGAAGAAGCTGCTCAGACTTTTCTTGTTCAGCCGCCAATTTTTTGAGATAGGCCCGTTCTTGATCCCGAAGTCGCTTTTTCTCCAAACAGGCATTAATGCGAGCGCGTAATAACACCGGGTTAAAGGGTTTGGAGAGATAATCTTCAGCCCCGAGTTCAATACAACGGACTACACTCTCAATATCGTTAACCGCCGAAATCATAATCACCGGAATGTAGCGCAAACTCTGATCAGCTTTCAGGGCTTCTAGGACTTGATAGCCGTTCATCTGAGGCATCATAATATCCAGCAACACCAAATCAAGCGGTTGAGAACGCATCATCTCCAACGCCTCAAAGCCGTTAGTCGCCAGTATAACTCGGCAGCCTTCTCGTTTGATCCGTCGGGCTAGTAAGTCGCGATTAACCTCGTTATCATCAACGATGAGAACAAGAGATGATTCTGGGTAAGCGTTCATCTGCCTTTCTAATAAATGTCCTTCTCAAGCCTTTGGATTCAAGCCCAACTCCAGAAACTTAAGATAGGATGGTCGCAATTGCACCGCCTTTGACTTGCTACAAAAGATCTTTCAAGCAAGGCTGGATGGAACTTCAGCAGTCAATAGAGTCATCACTCTCTCCTGCGTTCTTTCCTGTGCCTAAATTGAATATTCAACCTAAGCTTGATCAATCACGAATAGAATAGCTTACTCACGGAGTTGCTGTTTTTTTTAAGAGTGTTTCGATTTTCTCTAAAAGTCGGGTAAATTCTATGGGCTTTGTGTCGTAATCATCACATCCGGCTGCAATAGACTTTTCGCGATCGCCAGCCATCGCGTGAGCCGTCAGTGCTATCACGGGTATAGTGTTTGTTTTAGGATAGTTTTTGATCTCGCGTGTCGCACTCCATCCATCCATGACGGGTAAACTCATATCCATGAGAATAATATCAGGCTGATGGGAGCGACTCAGTTCTACTCCCTCAGCCCCATCAACCGCGATCAAAACTTCATATCCCTTGCGACTGAGACGGCGTTCTAGCATATCTCGGTTCATTTCGTTATCTTCAACCAACAAAATCTTAGCCATGATCTGATTTGAGCGTTGACAGTTCAGTATTCCGACTCGGGGAAACTAAAGATGATGTTCTCAGACTAGCATTGACTAGCCCCCGAATATCACGCAACAGATCCTCACAGTTATAACTTCCTTTTTGCAGGATTTGTTCCACACAACCTTGCAGTTGCGAACTTTCTCGGGAGGTTAAGTCCATTGCTGTCGTCACTATAATTGGAATCCTAGCCCAGTCAGGCGTGTTTCGCAAAAGATCAATCAGCTCGAAACCACTGATTTGAGGCAAAACCAAATCCAGTAAAATTAAACTCGGTGTATTTTGGCTCAGTTGTTTCAAAGCACTCGAACCATCTTCGGCTTCCCAAACCCGCCAACCATCTCGTTCTAAGAGTTCTCGCAACATCTGACGGGCGCTAAGATCATCCTCAACAATCAAAATGTGATTGATGGGATTAGAATCATCATCGTGATGTTGATGTTGATATTTGCTGACGAGGTTCGCTAGACGTTTTCCATCAACGGGTTTAATCAGATAGTCGGACGCCCCCAAAGCAAAACCTCGGGTTTTATTGCTCACGAAGGATAACACAATTACCGGAATATCGGCTAACTCGGGATCAGCTTTCAGTGCCGATAATACCGTCCAACCATCCATACTCGGCATCATAATATCCAGGGTAATGGCATCAGGATGAAGTTCTTTGGCTTTGCGGAGTCCTTCTTGTCCTGAAGATGCGGTTTCGATTTTTATCCCTTCTGCGGTTAGCGATCGCACAATCAGATCCTGTGCTATCAAGTCATCATCAATCACTAAAATCGTATGATCAAGATTGGCAGTTGCAGTCACAGGGGTAATGGAATGTTGAGTGATCAACGATGAAATTGGAGGTTTCCAGTTGTCTTCCTCCTCTATCAGTTCCCCAGTTTGATTTTTAACCTCTGTGGGTAGAATCACCGTAAAGGTGGAACCGCGATCAAGCTGACTTTCTACTGTAATCGATCCGCCCATCATTTGACAAAAACGTTGGCTAATTGTTAAACCTAATCCCGTCCCCCCATAGCGGCGTGTTGTAGACGCATCGCCCTGAGTAAATGGTTGAAATAAAATATCCAATTGTTCAGGACTCATCCCAATTCCTGTATCACTGACTTGAAACTGAATAAAAGAAGTTGCTGAATTTTCCGACTCCCCATATTCTAGGTTTTGAGGTTCTGGTAATAGCGAAGAGACTTTTAATTTAATCTGACCTGCGGTTGTAAATTTAGCCGCATTACTCAGTAAGTTTAATAAAATCTGTTGAACTTTGGTGACATCGGCAATCATCATCTCAATCTCGCTATCGCATTCCACTTCTAAGGTGTTACCATTGCGATCAACGAGAGGTTGAGCGGTGGAAATCACACTTTCGATCAGGGTGGAAATATTCAAGGCTTCTAGATACAAATCCATCCGACCTGCTTCTATTTTTGAGATGTCGAGAATATCATTAATCAGGGTGAGCAGATTTCGTCCGGCGTTGCAAATCCGTTCTAAATCTGGAACCAGATCCCCATATCCTGAATCTTCTGCTTCTTCTGCTAAAATTTCGCCATAGCCGATAATCGCATTTAATGGAGTGCGTAGTTCATGGCTCATATTGGCGAGGAAGGTACTTTTAGCCCGACTGGCGGCGACTGCGGCTTCTTTGGCTTGTTTGAGGGCAACGGAGGCTTCTTTGCTTTCAGTAATGTCTTCAACTGTGCCTTCGTAGCAAACAATTCGGCCTGTTGCATCGCGGACCGCTCGAGAATTTTCTGATATCCAGATTATACTACCATCTTGGCGATAAACTTGCGATTCAAATCCCGAAACAACGGGGTTGGCTTGCATGGCGGCGATGAATTCAGCCCGTCGATTGGGTTTAACATAGAGTTGTTGGTTGATATCGGTGATCCCTTCAATCAACGCGGACGGCGAAGCATAACCTAATATTCGGGCTAAAGCGGGGTTTGCACTGAGATAACGACCTTGGGGAGTGGTTTGACAAATGCCTTCTGCTGCGTTTTCAAAGATACTGCGATATTTGGCTTCTGTTTGTCGAAGAACGGCTTCGGTTCGTTTGCGTTGAATGGCGTTAGAAAACATTTCGGCCACCATTTTTAATAAAGCGACGCTATCAGATGACCAGGTAAAAGCGGAATTTACGGCATCAAAGCGGAGAAATCCCACGACGGATTTACTACAAACTAAAGGAATAATGCTCAGGTATTGTAAGTTGTCAAGAGATTTTTTTTGAGGCTCAAATAAACTCTCTTTTGAGTGGAATTGCTGCAAATATTGTAAATCTGATAGAGCTTCTTCGGACAAATCATCAGCCAATAAATGAATACTTTTTAGCTGATTGAGTTGCTGCATAATCCAGGGAATTTCTGAAGGATTTAGCTTTTCATCTGAGTTGGGTTTTAGGCGAACTTCGAGAACATTAATCAGTTTATCTTTATGAGGTTTTGCTGCTGTGGATTCTTCCTTTAATTCAGGTTTTCCACTGTTCTTTTTCCACTGGTATAGGGATTTTATTAGAGATTCATCATCAGGGAATACATAGATATATCCGCGATCAACACCAATAAATTGACTAATTTTTTGGAGAGCTTGTTCAATACCATAATCGATTTCTTCGGTACTTAAACTAATAAAATAAGTGGATAAGTTGGTAATAAGTTGTTCAAATTCAACACGATGCTTAAGCGATTTTTCAACTCGTTTTCGTTCGGTAATATCGCGGAAACTCCAAACTCTCCCGACAATTTTTTCACCCACTTTTGACGGATGAGAATACACTTCAAAAATCCGACTATCTTTAAACTCTACAATGTCATAGGTTGGAGTTTTCGGATCGGCGGACAGTTGCATAACGGTATTCAAAAACCGAGGCGGATATTTAAGCTGTCTCAGGACAAAAGTCAGAGCAGATTGAGGGTTAGGTGAGTATAACATCGCTTCGGGAATTTGCCACATTTCCACAAATTTTTGATTAAAATTGCAGACTTTTCCATAACGATCTAAGGCAACAATTCCCGCATCAGTCGCATTAAACGTTGCTTGTAATAAAGACAGCGATCGCTCGGCTTCGAGTTGAGCGCGTTTGCGATCAGTAATATCGAGAAAAATCAGCACCGCACCGATCAGTGTTTCGTGATCCAGAATCGGATTAAGAACATAAGAAACTGCTAAAATTTGATGATTGCGGCAGAGAAATTGATCGTCACTCGACTTTAAAATTTGCGGAACACAAGTGGCAGAAGACGAACAATCTAAGCCGTCTTGAAAAGTAGAAGGAAAATCAACCGAAGAGAGTTTTGAATCGGGTGCAATATGCTGTAATAAAGGTTGACCTAAAAGTTCGGTCTGTTTCCATCCGAGTAACCGTTCAGCTTCAGGGTTCATTGAGAGGAGACAACCTTTGGGATCAAGAATACACAATCCTGCCCCCAAAGAGCTAATCACCGCTTGCAGTCGATCTCGTTCTGTTGCCAGACGAGTTTCGGTTTCCTGTCGTTGATGCTCGTACAGTTGTAACATTTCCCGAGAGGAGAGTGTGAGCGATCGCTCTACGAGATATCGCTCTTGATCGGCTTCGGTGTAGCTACGACTGATACGATCAAGGAATTCCTGCCATGGGACAGCATTGCTTGGAGGCGTGTTTTCGCTAAGAGCAAGCCGTTTGAGTTGACGCTTGAGCAAAGGATGCATAATTGCTGGTAGTGATTCGCTAAAATCCTAGTCTAATCTAGACTGAAAATCAGAGATGAATTGCCCCTGCAAGACTGTTAACGGATAACGAGTGAAGGACTATCTCGATTTTCTCGAATAATAGTCAAAGTCATTGTTTGATTATGCAGTTGACAGATGGTTTCCACTCCGTAGGGAGCAAATTCGCCATAGGAATAAAAGCCAATTTGTTGAGTGTGGGCGGGTAACTCTTCTAGTGTAACTTCTAGTTCTTCTTCTGTTCGTTCGCCTAAAACCAGTCTACGCCCTGAACCACTAATGGCGATCGCCAGTGAGGGTTCGTTGTGATCAGCGTAGAAGTCTTTTAAGCCTTGTTCGTCATTCCTGGGTGTAAATTGACGTTGAATGTTGTGACGACTGACTAAAGCCGCAGCTAAGGCACCATTAACAAGTCTTTCATAGTTTCCGCGCATCAGTTGGGTGAGAGCGCCTTGGGGAATATTACCGCTAAAGCACATGGACTGGGTATCCTCATCAAGACTGACAAGGGTTCGTACAGTGGCTTTACGGGTGGATGGGGTATGAACAGCCAGGGGAAAAAATAAGGCGGTGGTGGGTAAGTCTCGGGCTTGTTCACCGAGATAGTCTTTGTACAATTCTAGGGCGGGTTTACCATCGAGTTCGTAGAGAATATTGTGTTTAGAGCGAGTTACCCGGCGTTCTGGCCCGAAAATTGTCCATCCACTTTGACAACCAAAGCCAATTTGGATTTGTTTACCATAAAACCCAACGCCTGCTACTGCACCACTACGGGGAATCCCTTCAGCTAGCACCCAGGTTCGTTTAAACTGATGGTTATCTCCGGCTAACCCTCCGGTAATGGTCAGCTTTCGAGAGGGTTTAGAACGAGGGTTAATAATGGAATTCAAGCCGCGTATCAGTTCGCTACCATTAACTTGGAGTCCATCTCCTAAGATAAACAAGCCTTGTAAGTCGGGGTGATTGAGTTGTTTGCCGAGGGTTCGACCTGCATTATAGGACTGATTGCTGATATTATTGCTTGGATTGAGTAGATAACTGGCGCTTTTGAGTTGAGTGTGTTCAAACTGCACGACGCCAACGGAGAGGCTTCCATCTAACAAACAGGTGTCAAAAATTTCTCCTGCGGTTGAACAGCCAATAAAATGAGAATGAGGATAGGTTTTTGTGAGTTGGTCAATGGGATGAGAATTGTTGATAAACTCAGAAGCACCAAATAGGAAAACTAAGCTGTGTTCAGAGTCGAGTGAGGGAAGTTTTTTGACTGACCATCCGTTTTGGGGATGCCAGAAAAAGGTTTCCAATTTCATGGGTTTCAATATTATCGTTCTCAGGCACAAGTTCGAGGTTTATTATCTCTGTGTTTCTGCTGTCAGAGTTAAGGCTTGGGCTTTTTTGAGCTTTTCTTGTTCTTCTTTGGGCTTAAGATAGAGGTTCTCGACTAAGGCGGCGACACCTGCAAACCAAGGCGGAACAATTAAAGCCCCCAAAATTCCTAACACTTGTACACCCCCTAAGACAGACAACAGTTGGAACAGGGGATGAACTCCGACAGAGGTTCCGACTAATAAGGGATCAAGAACGTAGGTTTCGACGTTTTGAACGATCACATATAACAGCAGCACCCAGAAAAACAGAAATCCTCCTTGGGCTAAAGCAACGATCAAGGCGGGAATGGCGCCGAGAATTGGCCCGAGAAAGGGGATGAGGTTAGTCACTCCGGCGATCGCACCTAAACCGAGTGCAAATTCTCCCAGTCCTAAAAATCCTAACCCCATTGTGGTGGCAATGCCTAAAATAGCCGAGACGAGTAGACGTCCGCGAATATATCCCCCCATGCGACGGCTGACTTGTCCGACTTGGCTGTTGAGTCGTTCGTTCCAGGGGTAGGGAAACAGTTGCACCAGGCTTTTGATTAAGGTGTTACTATCGGCAACCATGTAGCCGGAGACAAATAGGGCGATGATCAGGCTGAAAACGCCGCCCACTATACCGCGTGTGATACTGTAGGAGCGCAAAAGCAGTTGTTGACTCGAACGAATTGCCCAGTTGGTTAGAGATTGGGTATTGAGTAGTTCTTCGATCAGGGTGGGGGTGTCTTCGCCTAGCCGACTCGTTAAACCACTGGCAATATCAACGATACGTTCGGAAAATAGGGGAAGCTGACCTACTAATAAGCTGATTTGGTCAATGACTCGGGGGCCGACAATTAAACCAAATCCGGTTAATCCCGCAATTAGGGTTAAATACACTAAAATAACGGCTAACCAACGGGGGAGTTTTTTGGCTTCTGCCCAATCTACAATGGGTACAATTGAAGCGGCCAGAACGACTGAGATCATTAACAGTACAATTAAACTTTGAAGCTGCCACAGCAATACTAAAATGAGGACGGCTAATAAAACTACCACCAGATTCGACAGCGATAGGGTAATGCGGCGCTCTGAAATTAATGGACGTTCATCATCGATCATGGCTCGAGTCTCAAGGATTGAAGGGGGTTTTCGGGGGACAGCTTAAAGCTTCGTTGGCGATTTTTTAAGGATTGCGACTGGGAATAAGCCGGATAAACTTGAGTACATTTTGGGTGGTTTTGACGGGGTTAACTTGAATTATTAATGATCGTCTATCTGGTTTTATTTTAGCCTATTTCTGCTGATTATTAAATGATCTATTGATTTTTTTTGAGGTTTAGAATTAAAATGATTCAACTCAATTCTTTTATTTTAGCGAGAACAGACTATCTTTTCAAGGTGAAACTGAATCTTCATCTCAATTCTCTCACGGCTTCCTGGTCTTGTTTGTTGAACAATCGTAGAGTAAAATGATGTAACCGGGATTGCCATTTGTGCAAATTTAAGCCGAATCTAGTTGAGAACTTTTGATCACTTTACCGATGCGAATTCATATTGAAGGCTGGCGTTTCCTTCCTCATTCTATTGCGATCGCGAATCAATTTCAATTACTGGAAATCCTGAACCGACAGGAACTTCAGCTATCTTATCAAGATTTACCTTACTTGAAGCCGAATTGGCAGGCTGTTGAGAATTTATGGGACTCGCCCTATCAACGACATCTCGATCAACTCAGCAACGCGGTTTTTCCCTCTCCAGATGTTCTGTTGAGAATGGCTGAACCGTTGAATTTAAAACCGTCTAACGCTTCACATACTCTTGTTTTTGCAATGGCGGAATGGGGAACGGTGTTCGATGAAAGTTTGACTCTAACCTCTTTGAAAAGTCCGATTTCTCTCGACTCAAATCTAACCATAGTCACGCCTTCAAAATGGTCAAAAGAAGGATTAATTCGTTATGGTTTTGATCAAGGTAAAATAGCGATTGTTCCCTGGGGAGTTGATCCGAAACTTTATAAACCTTTAACTCCTCCCGAACGAAAAACCCTTCGTCAACAATTGGGCTGGGATGATTATTTTATCTTTTTAAATGTCAGTCCGGTAGAAGACAGAAATGGAATTCGTCCCCTTCTTAAAGCGTTTGTTTCCCTCGTTGAATGTTATCCCAATGCACGACTGGTTTTAAAAGGATGTGATGCTTTATATCCGTCTAAACAATCTCTTTTAACGGCAAGTCGGAGTATTTTGAGTGAGGCAGAAGTCGCTAAGATTAAACCGAATATTGCCTATATTGGTGAGACTTTTTCGTTTCAACAAATGGCACAACTCTATCAAGCGGCTGATGTTTATGTATGTCCTTATGTGGCTTCAGGATTTCATTTATCGGCTTTAGAAGCGATGGCTGCGGGTTTACCCATTATTTGTACGAAAGGCGGCGCGACGGATGATTTTGTTCACTCTGATTTTAGCTTTAAAATCGAGAGTAAATTTAGAACTCGTATCATCAACCAACAAATTCATTTCTTTCTACATCCCGACTGGGAACATTTGCTTGAGTTGATGAAAACGGTGATCGAAAAACCGCAAATTCGTCAGCAAGCGAGAGAAATTTTACCTGAATGGGTTGAAGAAAATTATACCTGGAAACACACGGTTAATCAACTGTTAGAAGTTGCAAAAAACCCAACCGTTGTTCATGCAGTTCCTCGAGACTTTATTCCTCAACTCTCAACACAAACCCAGTCGTTATTGATTGAAGGTTGGCGTTTTATTCCTCATTCCTATGCTTTAATTAATAGCTATCAATTATTAGAACTCAATAAACGACAAAATCTTGAACTTTTCCATCAAGATATGCCCTATGTGAGTGAGAGTTGGAAAGCCGTTGAAGGATTATTAGCTCCCGAAGCTGAACAGACTTTAAAAACAATTCCTCAAGCGACAGAAAACCAAGCCGCAGATGTCACCTTCCGAGTGTATTGTCCGTTTAATTTAAGCAATTCTAGAAGTCCAAAAACCTTTGTATTTGGATGTACAGAATGGGGGATTGTTCCGCAATCCATTTTAAGAGGAATGAGAGTTTATTGCTTCCAAAAAGCCCATCAAAACTCTGATACAGTTATTATTACTTCTTCTCATTGGTCAAAACAAGGCTTTCTGAATAGTGGTGCTGTTTCTGAACGAGTTGTTGTTGTTCCTTTGGGGATTGAACCTAATATTTATTATCCATTAAAACCCGAAAAACGTCAAGCTTTACGCCAAAGGTTTGGATGGAATAACGCTTTTGTCTTCCTGAATATTGGCGTGATGTGGAATGAACGTCAAGGAATTGATCGGTTATTAAAAGCCTTTGCGATTTTAACTGAAAAATATTCAGAGATTCGTTTAGTGCTTAAGGGAAGAGATGCCATTTTTCCTTCTAAAGAATCCATTAAAAAAGCCAGTAAAAATGTTTTAACCGAACCCGAAATTGAGCGAATTAAATCGAGAATGTATTATATTGGTGAGAGTTTATCCGCTTTAGAAATGGCGGAACTTTATCAAGGGGCTGATGCTTATGTTTCGCCCTATTCTGCGGAAGGGTTTAATCTTCCCGTCTTAGAAGCAATGGCTTGTGGTTTACCTGTTATTTGTACAGATGGAGGATCTACCGATGATTTTGTTCAGCCAGAATTTGCTTGGAAAATAGAGAGTAAATTTAAAATGATGACCGAAAAAAATGGAGATATTAAACTCTTCCTAGAACCCAATATCCAACATTTACTGAATTTGATGGAGGCGATGATTGAAAATTCCACCTTCCGCACTCAAGCTTATCATACCGGGCCGCAATTTGTAGCGAATCAGTTTACTTGGAAACAAGTTGTTGATCAACTCGTTAACATTTTGTTTCAATAATTGTCTAAGGAAAATCAAAAACCCAGTGGGCGTGAAAGTTACCGGGTTTTTGAGAAAAGTTGATCGACAAAGACATGAAAATTCCCTCTTTGTGTCTGGTGTGTCGAGGGTGTTTTTTTATTCTTTCCCTGATGGATGTGCTAACGTTCGGAGGGAGGCCAACCCTACTCCGTTGATATCCAGTCAGCAGAGGAGATCAGACGGAAAACTTAAAGAATCAATTCGATCTCCCCACTTTCAGCAAAACAATACGATAAACTAAAGAATACAATATTTTCGTTCAGGTCAGTTTGCTATGACTTCAATCGCTGCTTCCAACGCTGAATCAATGATGAATGATCCCAAACGGGGTTTACCTGTTACGATTATTACAGGTTTTTTGGGGAGTGGGAAAACGACTTTACTCAATCACATTCTCTCAAATCAAGAAGGGGTAAAAACCGCCGTATTAGTCAATGAGTTTGGAGAGATCGGAATTGATAATGAACTCATCGTTACCACCGACGAAGACAATACAATGGTTGAGTTAAGCAATGGCTGTGTTTGCTGTACAATTAATGAAGATTTGGTGAACGCAGTTTACAAGGTTCTAGAACGTCCAGAAAAAGTGGATTATATGGTGGTAGAAACCACTGGACTTGCTGATCCGCTTCCGGTGGCGTTAACGTTTTTGGGAACGGAATTGCGAGATATGACTCGCCTTGATTCTATTGTGACATTGGTAGACTGTGCAAACTACAGTTTAGATCTATTTAATAGTCAAGCTGCTCACAGTCAAATTGCCTACGGTGATATTATTATTCTGAATAAGACTGACTTGGTTGATGAGGCGGATGTTGATAGTTTAGAAGTCAAAATTCGAGATATCAAACGAGATGCACGAATTCTGCGAAGCCGTAAATCTCAAGTTCCTTTACCCTTAATTTTGAGTGTGGGTTTGTTTGAGTCGGATCACTATTTTGAACCTGAACATCACGATCACGAACATCATGATCACGAACATCACGAACATCACGAACATCATGATCACGAACATCATGATCACGAACATCATCACCATGATCATGATCACGAACATCACGAACATCACCACCATTCCGATCACTTAGAAAATGATGGCTTTACTTCTATTTCCTTTCAAAGTGATCGTCCGTTGTCTCTGCGAAAATTCCAATATTTCCTCGATAACCAACTTCCCAGTAATGTATTTCGAGCGAAAGGAATTATGTGGTTTGATGAAAGTCCAAAACGTCATATTTTCCATTTGAGTGGAAAGCGTTTTTCAATTGATGATTCTGAGTGGAAAGGCGAGAAGAAAAATCAATTGGTATTAATTGGTCAAAATCTTGATCACGAAACGTTGCGATCGCAACTTGAAAAGTGTTTAACTTTCCCAGTCGAAAAACGTGGAAAAGGGTTTGGAAATTCTTAGTTTCTCAATTATTGTTCGATGTATAGTAGAGTGCATCAAACTATCAATCTCCTGATTTCGGGAAAAAATTAGTCAAATTTGATGCGCCCTACTGATCTAAGTCTAATTCGGGTTAACAAAATGCGAGTCATTATCCAACGAGTTACCGCTTCTCAAGTCGAAGTCAATGGTCAAATTGTCGGTAAAATTGGTCAAGGATTAAATTTACTGGTTGCGATCGCCCAAACCGATACCGAAGCGGAACTTGACTGGATGACTCGCAAATGTTTAGAATTACGGTTATTTCCTGATCCTGATCGCGATACTGGACGCTGGGAAAAATCCGTTCAAGAGATAGAAGGTGAACTTTTAGTGATTAGTCAGTTTACTCTTTATGGAGATTGTCGCAAAGGTCGTCGTCCATCTTTTGACTGTTCAGCCGCCCCAGAAGCCGCGAAAAAACTTTATGAAAAATTTGTTGAAAAGCTGCGTTTAAGTGGCTTAAAGGTCGAAACAGGGGTGTTTGGTGCAATGATGCAAGTCTGCTTTATAAAACTGATATAACGCGGTACAAACCGTGTTAATGTTTACTTCCTGCATCACCCCGGACTGTCGGCAGCACCCGGTCAGACAGGCTTAAACCGAATAGCCTTCGGCAAAACGTTCTAAATTTAGGCTGGCATTCAAATCACGGTCAACGCTTACACCGCAATTATTACAGTTGAAAACTCGTTCTTTCAGTGCTATTTCTTGAACGTGACCGCAACTTGAACAGGTTTTAGTTGACGGATAGAATCTATGAGCAAAAACTACGCTTGAACCATACCACTCAGACTTATACTCAACTTGGCGACGAATTTCAGAAAAAGCCGAATCAGCAATAGCACCCGCGCGCCTTATGATTTTTCAACATCCCAGAAACATTCAAGTCTTCTAACCCGATGACTGCGTGGTTTTTGCATAGCCATGAGGTGAGTTTGTGAATTGTATCTTTCCGAATGTTGACAATTCTTTGATAAGCTTTTGCTAATTTGAGCTTGGCTTTATTCCTGTTTTTTGAACCCTTCTGTTTTCTCGAGAGTTCGCGTTGAAGTCTGGCTAGATTTTTTTGCGCTTTTTTGTGGGCTGCTGGATTGGCAAAAACAGTACCATCTGAACAGGTCGCTAATACCTTAACCCCAACATCAACACCCAGGTATTCTCTTGATTTTACAGTCTGTTCTGGCTCAAATTCGTAAGCGACAGACAAATACCAAGAATCAGCGCTCCTGCTTATTGTGACTCGTTTGGTTTGAATTTCAGGAAGGGCTTCGTAAGTGTTAACCCATCCAATGAAAGGAAGCTTCAATCTCTTCCCCGAAAACCTCATTACCTTGCCACAGTTATCAATCGTAAAGCTATCGTTTCTGCCTTTTTTCTTGAATTTAGGATGTTCAGCAATGCCTTGAAAAAATCGGCTAAATGCTTCTCCCAAGTGCATGAAGGCAAATTGATAAACTCTAGAACTTAGCGTTGACTGC
>NZ_LATL02000270.1 GCF_000972705.2 Limnoraphis robusta CS-951
ATGTTGATCCATCAAGCTATTTTAACAAGAATTTCTACCACAGAATGAGAAAAAGTGAAAACATTAATTTTGTTAAATCTCTTTTTTGTTAAATTTAAAATGATCAGAGGAGTTAAACTCTAGGATGAACACCATAAATTCATCAACCCAAAAGATTAGCAAGTATAGCTTTAAGCCATCCTATACTTGGCCAAATCCAGCCTTTCCATTCAGAGTGTATTATGACAGTCCTCAGTGCAGAATCTTTATTATAGAAAACATCCATCACAATTGGAATTGGATGTCTGAATGGCACGAACATTTTCGGAAAACGGATTTCTTCTTGGTTTATTGCGGTTGGTATCAAAGCCCTTCTTTTGCAAATGAAGCCGAGACTATTTTTTCTCTCCTGAACTTAGATAAGACTAAATTTTTCTTTTTGTATAATTGCCCACTGGAAATGCAAAATTTTTCAGCCAAGGGCTTTCAAGGAGATGTGATTAACCAGAATGCCTGGATTGATGAAAACTTAGTGATGCGACCCCTGAATCTTAATAAAATTTATGATGCTATTTATGTAGGTCGTCGCAGTGCATTTAAAAGACATATGCTCGCTTCTCAGGTGTCTCGCTTGGCACTGGTAGCTGGAAGTAATCACGGAAATGCTATTTCAAAGATTCCCTCGCATGACTATCTAAATAATCAGCCATTATCACCTGAAGAAGTGTGCGAAAAGATTAATCAAGCTTACTGTGGCTTGATATTATCTGAAGTTGAAGGAACCTGTTTTGCTTCGAGTGAGTATCTTTTGTGTGGAGTACCTGTTGTTTCTACGCCGTCAAAAGGAGGACGTGATGTATGGTATAACGAATACAACTCAATTGTTTGCGAACCAACGCCAGATGCGGTTGCATTGGCAGTAGAAGAATTTGTACAGTATCCTCGTAATCCACAGCGAATTAGACAGATGCACATTAATCAAGCGCAAACGTACAGAGCAAAGTTTATTAATGTATTAGCTGATATTTTTAATCGTTTTGGTGTTGTAGATGTAGATCCAGTTAACTATTTCAAAGCTAATTTTTACCATAAGCTTAGAAAATCTTACAAACCAGATTTTCAAGCAATATTTGGAAAAGTTTATTCTTGAATTTTAATAAATTTAAAGTAGTAAAAAAGGAGTTTTGTAGACAATGAACAATTACGAAAACTTGAAAATCAAACAAGAATCTAGCCACCGTAGCTCTTTTCAGAAAATGGTGGAAGATGATAAGAGTTATACCTACTTAGATGTAGAAAATTCACATGGTTGGTCGAGAAATTATCCTCTTTATAAACTGGAAAAATTTTTTCGACACATAGCACCTAGTGAAATTGTCACCATAGGCGATGGTAAAGGCGGCCATGAGGCACAAATTATCAAAAAATTTGGCAATAAAGCGATCGCTACTGATCTGGCTATAGAAATTCTGGAAGTTGCAAAACAAAGAAATTTAATTGATGATTTTGGAAAAGAAGATGCGGAAAACCTATCATTTGCTGATAACTCCGTTGATTATTGTTTTATTAAAGAATCTCTGCATCACTTACCCAGACCATATCTGTGCATTTATGAAATGCTCAGAGTTTCCAGAAAAGGCATTATCTTAATTGAACCCAATGGCGATCATTGTTACACAATCGGTAAAGAACAGTACGAATCATCAGGAAACTATAAATATCAATTTACACTCAAAGAATTAGTTCAATGTGCAGCTTGTTTAGGATTTAATCATGTTGCTTATGGATATTCACCTAATGTAAATTATATTTTGAATTGTTTTTGTTTTCAGCAAGAATTTCCTGAAAAATGGGCTAAAAAAGAAACGAGGCCTGCTCCTATGGAACTTGCAGGCAGGTTAATGCCATGCTCTATTAAGTATGGAGATAAATTTCAGCAATCAAAACCGAATTTTGAAAAAGCAGTTGATATCTGGTACAAAAGCCACGATCCTAAAATTAATCCATTACTCATTTTTATCATATTTAAGAGTGAAATTTCACCGCAATTAAAAGATATCTTGAGAGAATGTGATTTTGAAATTCCTGATATTCAACCAAATCCTTACACTCGTTAATGCTGCTATGAAAACCAATACCCTCAAGATTTGTAACCTCTGTCGCGGAAGCGAATTTGATAGTAAATTAAGAGCTTCACGCTTTGGCAGCCCACCCCATTGTCTTAAGTGCGGTTCAGGAGAGCGAGAGCGTTCCATAGTCTTCCAAAATACTTTGATCTAAATTCAAAAAAACAAGTTAACTTTGAAGGTTATCAAAATGATTCAAACAACAGATATTCTCAGTCAATTTTTCCTGAAGCTAGAAGAAGACAGTCAAAAAAATGAATTCCAGACTGGATAAAAGCTTGGTNCTGTCGCGGAAGCGAATTTGATAGTAAATTAAGAGCTTCACGCTTTGGCAGCCCACCCCATTGTCTTAAGTGCGGTTCAGGAGAGCGAGAGCGTTCCATAGTCTTCCAAAATACTTTGATCTAAATTCAAAAAAACAAGTTAACTTTGAAGGTTATCAAAATGATTCAAACAACAGATATTCTCAGTCAATTTTTCCTGAAGCTAGAAGAAGACAGTCAAAAAAATGATATTCCAGACTGGATAAAAGCTTGGTATTGGAAAGAGCTAAATCCTCAATTTGGAGCTAGTCAAAATTATAATGGTGTTATAGATTTATTTAATTGGTATGCGGGACAATCATCTTCCCGAACTTATCCCAATGTTATTAACGATAGTTATTTTCAGTCTTTAGTCCAAAAAAGTATTGACTTAGATCATTCCATATTTTCTCGACCTTTATTTTCTGACATTCAAGCTGAACAACCCCATAAAAAAATCAACCTTGAAAACTACAGTATATATAATGCACAAGATTATTTTTTCTCTAAATCAACTGCAAATATGTTTGGTCAAAAAATTGCTAATGTAGTAGATTTTGGTGCGGGATCTGGTAGGCAGTTAAATTTATGGTCTCAAGATGCAGACTTACAGACATTTGTTGGTATTGATGCAATACCACAAACCTACTGTATGCAAAATTTATATTATCAATTAATTGGTTTAGAACTTAAAGAGTATATTTTAGAAGATGAAAGTTTTCAGGTAAAAAATTATCCTCATAAGACAGTTTTTCATATTCCATCTTGGAAAATGGAAGAAATTCCTGATAACTTTGCTGATCTGGTTATTACAGTTCAAGTTTTAGGAGAATTACGTCCTGAAATGACAGATTATGTTATTTCACAATTCCGAAGAATTTTGGTACCTGGTGGGCGATTATATATTCGAGATCATGGCAACCGTCATAACCCTAACAAAGTTAACATTAAAGAAGCTGTCAAAAGTTATAACTTTCATTTGGAATTTGAACCCTATCTCGAAGATTTAGTGGAAATTCATGGTATTCCCAAAATTTGGCGAAAAATTTAACTAATTGCTGTAGACTTAAAAAGGTTTCTCAATGTGAGTGGTGTAGAAAATATTCTATGAGATTAACGACAGGGACTATAGAAACTTTCTGTTCCTATCTGTTCTCTAGAATATCGCATCAACCCCAGACAGCTTCAATTCTGAAATTGATTCATCAGCCAAGCTAAAACTTCCGACTGATTTGTTTCTCGGTTGCGACGCAAAGCTTCTTCCAATAGACTCAAACCAAGACCCTTGAAAACTTGAGACTGTCTAATTCGTTGACTCCCAAACTCCATTTCATTCAATATTTTATAGGCGATGATCTCAGCAGTATTAACATCAACAATCCAATATTCTTTCACACCCAACTCTTCATACAAACTTCGCTTTGTTCCTAAATCATCGAGTAAAGAACTTTTGGAAATTTCAATCACTAAGTCCGGTGTTTGATATTGATCTAAATTAATAATTCCAGTACCAGCAGGAATTGCTTGAGACTTTTCTCCGACATAGCAAGCAATATCGGGTTGACACTCTCGAANCTAAATCATCGAGTAAAGAACTTTTGGAAATTTCAATCACTAAGTCCGGTGTTTGATATTGATCTAAATTAATAATTCCAGTACCAGCAGGAATTGCTTGAGACTTTTCTCCGACATAGCAAGCAATATCGGGTTGACACTCTCGAAGACCAGACTTGCGAAATGAACAGGTATCAAGGCTATTGAGAGGAATCTTGTTTAATGCTGCATAGAGTCCAATGCTAATGATTAGCATAGCATGATCTTTTCCGTGATCAAAACTTACAGGTAGCATTTCAATCCTAAGATTTCCCCTGTAATAATAACTTTTTGACTGTTCATAAATAGGATCTGAAATGACCTCAATATAATCCTCCCAGGGAATCGTTACCCAAGTTTCTGTCGGGAGTTGGGTTTTGAGTCGATCCATCATGTTTCTCCCCTCTCATCCCTTTATTCTTAAAANATATAATCCTCCCAGGGAATCGTTACCCAAGTTTCTGTCGGGAGTTGGGTTTTGAGTCGATCCATCATGTTTCTCCCCTCTCATCCCTTTATTCTTAAAAGTCTTAATTTTGACTAAGATTGAAGCACTTCTGTTTTACCATTTTGTTCAGAATCACTCAGAGATTCACCTAAATAAATTGCGCGAATATCTGGGGGTAAATTCTTCTGAAGTTGATCATATCCCTGTTTCAATAAATCCTTAACTTCACTGGGGGAAATCGCCTCTCCTTCCGCTTGTAAATAGGCTGCAATACGGGTTTCACTCCAATGAAAGGTTTGCGCCATGACAACGGCTAAACGCAACAAGGGATCGAGTTGATCAAGCGCTTGTCCCATATAACACCACAAGGGGGGAGGCGCCGCTTTCAGGGAATATTGTATCGACTCAACGGGGGGTAAATCGGCGCGGTTAATACAAATCGCCGTGACATTAATTAACCAATTTTGTAGGGTTGTTTCTCCCTGCGCGTCTTGGGACTCCCGCAAGTTCAAACCTCGCATTTCATAAAAAATATGTCGCCAAGTCTGAGACAATAAATACTCAGCTTGTACAGGCGATCGCACAGAATGACCGATTAAGGTGTATACAATCAGCGCATAACGACAAAAAATTGTAACAAAATATTTCCCCCGATCCGGATGGTTTTGAAACATTGTCAGCAATTCTTGATCGCTATGATGGGATAGCGACTTCACCAGGGGGTGGTTTGATTCAGATAGATGAAGCGTTTGCACCGTCAGTAGAGATTTGTTCAAAAATGGACTTAACTCTGCTGAATCATAGCTCATTTTGCATCATAGATCAAGCCATCATTTCAGTCGCCTGTCACCCCTGCTTTCAGTCAACAGTTTAAAATCACGTCTTTTTAACTTTAATTGTACATTAAAATGACTTTGTTAAAGCAACATCAATCGAGTTCTCCAACCCTGGAAACTCGCCAACAAAAAACTTTACTCATTCTCCTCTTACCTGCCACAATTTGGCTGTTAGTTTTCTTTGTTTTACCGCTAATATTTGTTCTGGTTTGTAGTTTCCTTGAACGCGGAACCTATGGCGGGATTAACTGGATTTTTACCCTGAGTAACTATCAACGTTTAGTCAGTCCTTTGTACTGGGGAGTATTTTGGCGATCGCTTCAACTCGCTGCTTTAACGACTCTTGTTTGTTTAATCATCGCCTATCCTTTAGCCTTTTTTATTGTCACTCGTTCTCCCCGTTGGCGAAATCTTCTATTAGTCTTAGTGATTATTCCATTTTGGACAAACTTTTTAGTCAGAACCTATGCTTGGATTGTGATTTTAGGCAATGAAGGTGTGATTAACTCCGTTCTCAAAAGTTTACAACTGATTGATCAACCCCTAACTTTACTGTTTACCCCTTTTGCTGTTATTATTGGTTTAATTTATGGCTACTTACCTTTTATGATATTACCACTTTATGCAACATTAGAACGTTTAGATTTTGCTCTGATTGAAGCTGCTCAAGATTTAGGGGCGAATGATCTTAGAAGTTTTTTGCGAGTTGTTTTTCCCTTAACTAAACGGGGAATGATCGCCGGATCAATCTTAGTCTTTATCCCCGCATTGGGAGCCTTTATCACGCCTGATATTCTTGGCGGGGCGAAAACCTTAATGCTGGGCAATCTGATTCAAAATCAATTTTTGCAAGCCAGAAATTGGCCGTTTGGTTCAGCCTTATCGATGATTTTAATGGGAATTATTTTAATTCCTGTATTGATTTATTTTCAAACCTCTACAGATGACTAATGATTGATTTACTCATTCGCAAAATAGGAAAATCTTGGCTGTGGATACACGCGACACTCGCCCTTGCGTTTCTGTATCTGCCGATTTTAATTTTAGTGATTTACTCGTTTAATACTTCTCGCTTTAACGCCGTTTGGACGGGATTTACACTGGACTGGTATCGCAGTTTATTCGGTCAAATTACCGATACTACCGCTAATCTTTCTACTGTTGAAGTTTGGCAAGCCTTAAATAATAGTATAATCATTGCTATAATTTCTACCGGAGTCGCCACAATATTAGGAACCTCTGTCGCCCTCGCCCTTGAACGTTTTCGGTTTCCCGGTGATAAAATCATTACAGGGCTAATTTTACTTCCGATTATTATCCCTGAAATCACCCTGGGGATTTCTTTACTCGTGTTTTTTACCCTGATTTTTCGTCTTGTGGAAAATCTCACGGGAATTCGTTTAACATTAGGATTACCTTCTGTCATTCTCGGTCATGTTACCTTTAATATTGCATTTGTAACGATTACGGTGAGGGCGCGTTTAGCGGAGTTAAACCCATCTTTAGAAGAAGCTGCACTTGACCTCGGGGCGAATGAATGGCGAACCTTTACCCGCATTACCTTACCTTTAATTTTACCTGGAATTGTCAGTGGTGCCTTGTTAGCTTTTACTCTCTCTTTAGATGATTTTGTCGTCACTTTCTTTAATACCGGAGTCGGTGCAACCACTTTACCATTATTTGTCTATGGAATGATCAAACTATCTGTCACTCCTGCAATTAACGCCCTTTCTACGTTAATGTTATTGGTATCCTTGCTACTTGTGGTATCCTCATTAACAATTAATCGAACACAACCCACAACCAAACCTTAATTATTCACCTTTACCTCAAAACAATGAAACGACTTTTTACTTTTTTTCTCTTATTTTTGATGAGTGTATTGTTACCCCTGGGTTGTACAGGGAACAATTCTAACTTATCACAGTCGGGTCAAGATAATGTTCTCAATCTCTATAATTGGTCTACTTATATTGCGCCGGAAGTGATCAGCCAATTTGAACAACAATATAACGTTAAAATAAACTACGACACCTATGATAGCAATGAAAGCCTTTATGCTAAACTAAAACCTGGAAATCCCGGTTATGACATTGCCTTTCCGGCTGATTACATGGTGAAAGTAATGATAGCAGAAAATATGCTAGAAGAAGTTGATAATATCAATATTCCAAATCTTCAACATATTGATGAAAAGTTTCTTAATCCACCCTATGATCCTGAAAATAAATATAGTATCCCCTATCAATGGCTAACAATGGGAATCGGTTATAATATTAAGGCAACTGGAGAAGACATTAACAGTTGGGCTGCTTTATTTAATCCCAAATTTGCCGGAAAAGCTGCTTTATTAGATGATATGCGTCATACCTTTGGGGCGGTGTTAATTTATCTCGGTTATGATCCCAATACAACGAACCCGGAAGAAATCAAAAAAGCCAAAGAATTTTTAATTCAAAACCAGAAAAATATTAAAGCTTTCCTTCCCGATACAGGTCAAAATCTTCTTAATCAAGGTGAAATTAATCTAGCAATGGAATATAGCGGTGATTTATTTCAAGTGATGGCAGAAAATCCCGATTTAAGATATGTTATTCCAAAGGAAGGAACTTTGATCGCAATTGATAGCATGGTCATTCCAAAAAATGCACCCCACAAACAACTAGCGGAACAGTTTATTAACTTTATTCTAGAACCAGAAATTGGTGCAAAAGTCTCTAATTTTATTAACTACGGTTCACCGAATAAAACCGCCATCCAAGAAAAGCTAATCAAGCCAGAAAGTCTACAAAATCCCGGTATTTATCCCGCCGAAGAAGTCTTTGCTAAATTAACCTATCTCGAAGATGTCGGAGAAGCAACCATTCTCTATGATGAAGCTTGGAATGAGGTAAAATTAAGCTTGGGTAATTAGTTGTTAGCCGTTTTTTGTAGGGGCGGGTTCCTTACAGTTTACAGTTTACAGTTTACAGTTTACAGTTTTTACAGTGATCACTGGTAACAGGTTACTGTTAACTGTTGAGGGCGGGTTCACCGAGATTGATTCATCTTACCAACAACCTTGCTAAACCCGCCCTAACTCTCAAGTTAGAATTAACAATCTATTCTATGAAGAATGCAGTCGAATTAATTAATATCTCTAAATTTTATCAAGGAAATCGCAGTCGAGAAATGTTAGCGGTTGATTCTCTCAATTTAGAGATTAAAACTGGGGAATTCTTTTCACTGTTAGGCCCTTCTGGTTGTGGAAAAACAACAACTTTACGGATGATAGCGGGATTTGAAATTCCCACATCAGGGGAAATTTATATTCATCAACAAGCCATGAATCATCATCCCCCATTTCATCGTCCGGTGAATACTGTCTTTCAAAATTATGCCCTATTTCCTCATTTAACCGTTAGTCAAAATATCGCTTTCGGACTAGAAATGGAAAATTTACCTCGTCTTGAAATTCGTCAACGGGTTTCTGAGGTGTTAGGATTAGTGCAACTCACAGACTTACAAACCCGTTATCCCCGTCAACTTTCCGGCGGACAACAGCAACGAGTTGCTTTAGCCAGGGCGTTAGTTAAACAACCGAAAGTTTTACTGTTTGATGAACCGTTAGGGGCGTTAGATTTGAAGTTGCGAAAGGAAATGCAACTCGAACTTAAACAAATGCAAAAACGGTTAGGAATTACTTTTGTTTATGTGACTCACGACCAAGAAGAAGCCTTAACCATGTCTGATAGAATTGCCGTAATGAACCAGGGTAAACTCTTACAAGTCGGAACTCCGGTCGAAATTTATGAGTATCCAAAAACTCGATTTGTCGCTGATTTTATTGGGGAAAGTAATTGTTTAACCGGACGAGTTATTCAACCAGAAAAATCTCAGATTAACTTATTAGTCGATGAACAATTATCCGTTTCTGTTCTTTCTCAGGAAGAAACCTTTATCGGACAAGTTTTAACCGTTGTCATCCGACCTGAAAAAATTAGTATTATTCCGACTGAAGACGTTAAAAATAATAGTAAAAATAACATTTTTCAGGGTAAAATAGAAGAAGCGATTTATCTCGGAACAGATACCCGTTATCGAGTCAAGTTAACGGCAAATATTTCCCTAATTATCCGTCAACAAAACCTCCAACGCGATCGCCTTCAACCCTATGCTGTTGGTGAAACTGTTAACCTTTTTATCTCTCCTGAAAATATCAGCCTTTTAACAGAATAAAAAACGGCTTCTGAATTCAGAAACCGAGATTCTTTTAGGTTTAATTTTGTTAATTAACTGCCCGTTTTAGAAACGGAATTGAGTTCTGAATGTTGTCACAACAACCGTATCATTTTCATCCGTATGTTCGGGGTCAGTAATAATGAAAACAGCCGGAATTAAAGCAATGTATTCGCTAAGTTGGAAACGATAANGCCTTTTAACAGAATAAAAAACGGCTTCTGAATTCAGAAACCGAGATTCTTTTAGGTTTAATTTTGTTAATTAACTGCCCGTTTTAGAAACGGAATTGAGTTCTGAATGTTGTCACAACAACCGTATCATTTTCATCCGTATGTTCGGGGTCAGTAATAATGAAAACAGCCGGAATTAAAGCAATGTATTCGCTAAGTTGGAAACGATAAAGGGCTTCAATGTGAATTCCGGTTTTGTCTTCCTCCAAGCGATCAAGCGTGTGATAAACCACCTTCGGCTGCATCCCCACAATAATACCGCCTAAATCGCCTTCTTTCAGCAAATCAGGAAACGCCAACGTCACCGCAAAATTGAGGATAGTTGCATCGAGGTCATCCCCCTCGCCAGTCGGTTTATCATCAGCCCAAGCCGCACCAAACCAGCCCCCAACCTCAAAACTATCAGAAATTCTCCAATTCGCCTGGAAGCTGACGTTATCACTGGTAGTGGGATTATCACCAAAGGGACGGTTGGCCAAGAAACTTCCGGTTCCGCCACTAACGCCAACATCTCCTTCTCGGAAATAACGGCGACTATAAGCCAAACCCAACACTAAATTATCCAAGGGTTCATAGACTACTTGCAAGAACGCCGAATGACCCCCATTAAATATACCTCGACCTTCAGAGGGATCGGGTGCATCTCCGCTATCGGCTAAGTAACCGAGATTAAGCTTAATGTTATCGTTGAGTCGATAGTTAAGCGCCAAGCCCGTTCCTTCCGGTCCCCGGAACATGGTGGGGTCGTAACGACCAAAGCGAGAGGATGCACCACTACCGGTACTTTCAAACGGACTGATGGGATCTTGAACATCATCGAGATCTAAGCCCTTCGCCCCAAAATAAACCTGACCTTTACCGTCCATAATCGGAAAACGGTAATACAGGTCATCCATCGTAATATCTTCTGAACCGCCATCGGTACCCAGACGACTCATTAAAGTATTCGTCAAGTTTTCACGGCTGAGTCTGGGAACATCTCGGGCTTGCAAACGGGTTCGCAGTCTATCTTTTCCGGTAAAGCTGGTATCGAAGTTTAAACGCGCCCGATAACCGAAGTAGCTTTGAGTGGGGTCTTCCTCTTCATCAACGTTCGGCCCTCCTGCGACGGTATATTCCGCGCGATCGCCAAAAGTATCCCCGATAAAGAAGATTACTTCCCCGTTAAGTTTAGTCGTGGTAGAGAATTGATTGGCTTCGAGTTCAGCAGCCCTAGCTTCGAGAACTGTGACTCNCGCCGCCAGTTCCGCCGCGAATTCTTCCATCAACCGTTGCAGTTTAGCCAGATCTTCGCGTGTTACCAGATCGGCGGTAGACGCACCAATCAGTTCGTTAATGCGTTCTAAACAAGCGTTTACCCCAGCCGCGAACTCATAACGGGTTAAAGCCCGATTTCCTTTATAAGTCCCATCTGGATATCCTGCAATACAGCCATAGCGTTCAACGAGAGATTGTAACGCCTGAAACGCCCAGTCGGTTGGTTGAACGTCTGAGAGTTGGGAAACAGAGGTAACTTGCTGTTTCTTCTGGGAATTAGACCGCCGACCCTCCTGAAAATATTGATTGAGTTGGTCGGAGGTTTGGGGGTTCACGGAATTGTCTGTATTTTCCCCAGAGTCTAAGTCAGAGACTTGTACTTGAGAAAAATTTGACTGGGGGCCTATTTGACCACTATGGGGATTAACCGGAACTTGGGCTAAGGGTTCAGACTGATAAGTGGGG
>NZ_LATL02000271.1 GCF_000972705.2 Limnoraphis robusta CS-951
TCAGTAATTAATTCTTGTGCAAATGGATAATCTTTGGCATTCATTTTTTCCGGCTTATCTTTATCAAACGGTATTGCCATTGTACCACTTTGATTTGTAAGGTAGTTAAACACTTGAACGATTGAGAAACGTTTCAGCAAGTTCTTCTAACTGTTTAAAGTTGAGTTTTCCTTGAAGGTTTCGAGGTAAAACATCGACAGCTACCCAATGTTTAGGCTGTTTAAACTTGCTCAGTTTTTCATGTAATGCTATCTGCAAATTCGAGATAGAAACATCGGGAATATTAGGAACATAAATCGCTGTTACTACCTGTCCCCAATGACTATCTGGTAAACCAATAACGCCGACATCCGCTACCAAACCTGTTGAACGAATTGCTGCTTCTACTTCCGCCGGATAAACATTTTCACCCCCAGTAATAATTTTATAGCTATTGCGTCCGACAATTGTTAAATATCCCTGTTCATCCAAATAACCTAAATCATCAGATTTGAGAGTTTTCAGCCCAGATTTTGCCTTGTCACTTTGACCATAATATCCTAAAGCCAAAGAGTTTGCGTCTATTGTTAAAATTCCCAGTAAATTGACACCTAATTCTTGATTATTTTCNCATTTTCACCCCCAGTAATAATTTTATAGCTATTGCGTCCGACAATTGTTAAATATCCCTGTTCATCCAAATAACCTAAATCATCAGATTTGAGAGTTTTCAGCCCAGATTTTGCCTTGTCACTTTGACCATAATATCCTAAAGCCAAAGAGTTTGCGTCTATTGTTAAAATTCCCAGTAAATTGACACCTAATTCTTGATTATTTTCACTGTATACTGTTATTTTAGCATGGGGTAAAACTTGACCATAGCTGTTATTTCCTGCTAAAAAATCCTCGGGTTTGAGGGTCGCAATTTGAGCGGCTGTTTCCGTCATTCCGTAGGTGGGAGCGAGTCGAATTTGATGCCGTCTCGCCTGTTGTAATAATTCTAACCAAGCAGGCGCACCCCCTAACAAAACCGTCTGAAATTGCGACAGCCAACGAGTTGTTTGAGAATGATTTAAAAGGCGTTGGAGTTGGGTAGGAACCAGAGAAATAAAAAATTCTGAAGGATTAATTTCTGGGAATTTTCCCCTTTCCAGCGTTTTAAACGGAAAAATTGCTAACGTTCCGCCTGTTGTGAAAGAACGCATAAATTGCATTAATCCACTAACATGATATAAAGGTAAAGTGCAGAAAGAATTGACCTGTTTTATGTTAAAATACTGTTGGAATCCTTGCACCGAAGCCGTTAACGTTTCCCAAGTATGAATCACAAATCGAATATTTCCCGATGAACCCCCAGTGGGAATCATAATGGAAGCGTGAGGAGTTGAAATAACAGAATTTGTCTGAATATAGGAGGGGTTAAACTCCTCTAAATTGCCGAAAATCACATCGGGATGAACGATTTTAAAAACCTGTTCCCACTCCGCTTTTACCCAGTTGGGATTGCATAAAAAAATCGGACATTTAGTGACAACTGCGGCTAGAAACGTTGCTAAAAAAACTGTCGGTTCGGGTTCGGCGAGGATAATTTTGGGATGAACTCCCTGAGCGTTGATAAATTCAGTTAGTTCTTGAAAGCGATGTTGATAGATTTTATTAAACTCAGAACAATTATATCCGATTAACCAATCATCGGTTCTCAAATTTAAATAATTTTTAACATCAGTTGATGAACTGCTTTTAACTTGAAAAGATACCACGCTCGTTTTTTCTCGAATATTGCTGTCTCTCACTTTATCAGAAAGTTGAACTCAATTCACACCACCAACTTTGATCATTTTCCTGAAACCAATGTCCAATTCCAAAACCCACCGCTCGTTTAGGATCAGAGAGTTGAGAGGCTAAATTCAAAGCCGCTTGTCTTCCCACTGGGGTTTCAAAGACGGATGAAAATACCGCATCAATTGAATTTTCAAGACACAATTTTCGCAGTTTTCGCGGAGAACCCACAATAGCAGGTTTAATCACAAAAATTCCCCGCCAACCCCGTTGATAACAGTCTTTAATTTGTTTAAGGTTAGCGACAGATTCATCTAACGCAATAGGAGTAGAATATTGTTTATTTAACGCCAACATTTCAGCAAACTGATCAACAGATAAGGGTTGTTCTAGATATTCAATTTTGAGAATATCAGATTTTATTTCATCACAAACGGATAACCATTGATTCGCTTCCTCCCAACTCAATCCCCCATTCGCATCTAACCGCAAATAGATAATTTCTTGCTTTTCTCTTTCTGAGTTTATTGTCTCTAAAATGAGTTGAGTTAACTGTTTAAAGATTTGCAGTTCTTCAGAAATCGGATGAACCGCGATTTTCCATTTAAACGTTCTAAAACCTTGATTTAAAAGGGTTTTAAAGACTGGTAATCCAGCGTTTCCTGACGGTAAAAGTCCACTGAATTTCAGTTCTCTTAAAAACCCGGTTTCTTTGAGAAACCGGGTTTTTGGATAGGTCAAAGCTGACTCAAACCCAAACTGACAAGCAGGAAGGTTATCTGGAATTTCGAGAATATCTTCTAACGTTAACGTTTGGGGAAGTTGCTGACAAAATTCTAACGCTTGTTGTAACGTTTCCGAACCAAACCAACTCAAAGGTGCAATTTCACCCCAAGCGATTTTTCCCTGTTCGTTTGTGAGACGAATAATAATTCCCTCACGGGTTTTCCAAGTTCCGTGATGAGTTTTTAAAGGGTGTTTGAACTTGCGACAATAGGGAGAAAAGTTAAACTGATAAACCATTAACTCTCGACTAAAAACTCTTGCACCAGTTTAACCCACTGTTGGGGATTTTCTACATGAATATTATGACCGCAGTTGGGAATAATTTCAAGCTTTGCAGTCGAACATAAATTCGCCATTTCTTGATTAATTTTAATAAACTTTTCATCCAACTCTCCAACCAACAATAAAAGCGGAACTTTCGTCTCTGAAAGTTTATCCCAGAGTGAGGGTTGATTTCCTGTTCCCATCATTCCTAGAGATTTGGCTAACTCTGTTGGATTATTTTGCAGACGCCGTGCTAAAATTGTGTTAAAGTTGGGATGATTTTTAAACGTTTTAAATAACGGCTGATTGTACCAATTTTTTAAAAAACTTTGTAAGTCTTGCTGTTCGAGTTTTTCTGCTAATTGTAAATCCGATAAATAACGTTGACTTCGCTCTTTTTCGGTTTTTAATCCCGGAGAAGCTGATTCTAAAACAACTTTGTTAAAATATTGAGGATAATATAAAGCCAGATAAAGTGCTAACCTTCCTCCCATCGAATAACCGACGAGAAAACACTGTTTAATCTGTAATTCTTCTAACCAATCTATTAAGCCTTTAGCTGTGTTTGAGAGGCTGTAAAAATCATCTCCACTGTTAACTTTAGTTTTTCCATGTCCCGGTAGATCAACGGCTATACAATCAAAGCTTTTAGATAAGGGGGAAATGACCGTATTAAAATCATTGCCATTTCCCAGAAATCCATGTAAAAATAAGAGAACGGGTAAATTGACATTCCCCGTGCGAAAAGAGTGAAAGTTGTAATGTTGTGACATTTACGCTGAGTTTTTATTAATCATAAACCCAGTGCAGAAAAGGAACCGCAGCCGCACAGAATGCCATAAATACAAATAAACCGCCTAACATTCCAAAAAAGAGAAATTCTTCGCCTCGTTGTTTCGCCAATTTAACGATGAGAAAGCTATAGCCATAGGAGGCGAGAAAGAAAAAAATGGTGAAAGCTGTGAAGTAATATTCCATAGGTTAGATCACGAAAAACTGCTGTGAAAGCGTTTCTAATTCAGCTTGAATTGTTTCAACTGACTTGAAAAGCTTCATTTTCTATTGTAACGAAATTGAACAAAAAACGATGATACAAAAAGTGAACAATGTTAAACAATTATCATTTCTTTACAAAATCTTGTATCCTACGTTTGTCTCTCGAATAACCGGAGATTAGTGATTAAACCCTTTTTTCCTTTCGGTAATATTTCTGTTAGGCAGAACCGCTTCCAAGAACATATAAACTTAATAATGTTCCGCTATTCCACAAACAATGCAACAACATAGACGATAACAAATTCCGCGATCGCGTATACACAACTCCTAAAACAATTCCCAGAGTCATTAACGGAATGACTTCCGAGATATTCATATGAGCGATCGCAAAGAATAAACTACTCAGTAAAATCGCACCTCCAAGCGGCATATATCGAGTCAAAGAAGGGAGTAAAAACCCGCGAAACATAATCTCTTCAAACACAGGTGCCGCAATAGAAGCCGTCACAAAAAAGATAATCAAAGCAACCGGATCTCGATTTTCTAAGGCTATGGATAAAAGCGGATTACTTCCCCCCTGCCCATACCAAAGTTGTTGGTTAATTAAAGAGACTAAAATCACTAAAGGAAGTGCAGTAACATAACCTCCCAACCCCCAGAAAAACCAGCCTTTTTTCCAGTCAATATTAAACCATCCTTCGGGTAAGGGGAAAAAAGGTTTCAAAGAGAAATACAAAACCGATAATCCACCCAGCATCAAAAAGCCATAATTTGCCCAGACATAAAACGCTTTACTGCGAACATCAAAACTGGCAGGATTGATATTAAGAAACTGAAAACCCAAACTAAATATGATGGGAATCACCAGTTGTCCAACCAAGAAAAACCCCACCACAAAAACTTGAATCAGCGTTTCTGTATCCCAAGGCGTTAACCAAGTAACATCAGTATTTTGAGCGAGAATAGAATCTTTTCCTTTCAATAGGAATTGAACCCCTAAGACAATCAACAAAATCACACCGACAAATAACCCGATTCCCGGAATTGCACTAATAACGGTGAGTTTAACAACCGCTTCTTCAGCAAGTTCTTGTTCTTTTGCTTGAAGGATTTGTAAATCTTCTGTGCGTTCTTGGAGTTGATAAAGTCGAGACAAAGCCTGATAACTAAACCATCCCTCTAAATTATTTTTAATCGTTAATTCAGTCTCGGGAAAAATTCGGGCTGGCTCACTCCAAATTCCCCGTAAAACTTTAGCGAGTTCAAGCTGTTTTTGAGAGTTGGGTAGAGATTGACTGGTTGGAATCAACGTCTGCCAAGTGTTTAACGCTTCTTCAGTTTCACCTTGTTCGGCTTGTAAAATGCCGATGCGGATTGTTAATTCATCGATCAATTGTTGTAACTGTTCAGCAGATTGAGAAGGCGATTCTAGGGTTTTAACTGTTTCTAGATTGTCTTTTGCCCCCGACTGCACCTCCTTGTATTGTTTGAGGGCAGATGTTGAGGCATTTTCACCAATCAGATTATTTTTTAAGGTGCTAAAATCTTGTTGAAACTCTGGATCGGCTTGCCATTCTGTTGCATGAAGAATCAGATTGGTTTGATAGAGTTCCAGACGGCTTTGAATTTGCGGTTGAGTGATACTATCGATTAATGAAGCACCCACCAGTATAATGGTCAGTAAGGTCAGAATTCCTAAGATAAATCGCTTGATTGTCATTGAGTCTCCAGAAAATATTTCAGTTGACAAAGATGTATATTCTAACAAATTTTAGGCATCCTGATCCTAGTGTATATTAGGCCTGCTTCATATCAATAAACTTCATTTAATTTAGTCTCTGTCCAGATTGCTACTTATAGTCTGTAGACTTTTGTCGATCAGGGGCTAGATGATCGCTGAATGAATCATCAGCCAAGAAAAAAGTTAGGGAGCAATATTAGACAACTTCGCATCAAGCAAGGACTTTCACAGGAGCAACTTGCAGAAAAAGCCGATCTACATCGAACCTATGTTGGTGCAATAGAGCGAGGTGAGCGGAATGTCAGTTTGGATAATATTGTCGCTTTAGCTCATGCTCTTGGTGTCTCTGCAAGCAAACTTTTAGAGGGAGTTGATTAGTTGCTAACATCTCCGTATATAGGACATCCAGAAAGCGACTGGATGGCAATAACAAGACAAGTTATTGATGAATTTCCGCTTTCTAGTGAAGTTTTAATCTCTACAGTTGAGGAGGCATGGAAAGATCTGTATTCTTCGAGTTTTGGTGATTTTAGATTACAAATAGGTCGAGATATATTTTTACCTGCTCAAGCTATAGGAATTATATTAGAACGTTTGATTGCAGTCCGTCTAGCTCATCAAAATTCCGGTTGGAGAGGAAGTCAAGCTAAACATGAAAAAGATATCGTTTGTACTTTTAATGACCGCTATTCTTTTGAAGTGAAAACCTCTTCTAGCAAAAGTAGCTTTTATGGAAATAGAAGTACAGGTCATCGTTCAGAGAATCGCTTGAAGTATCGAACTGGATATTATCTGATTATTAACTACAAACTCCCTAAAGAGGATGATTTGCAGCGAAAAATCTGGAAAATTCGTTTTGGCTGGATTGATGATGAAGATTGGGTCGGTCAAAATAAACCAACAGGACAACAAGCATCCATTGGCGCAAAGGTAGCAAGTTTAAAGTTAGTTACCCTGAAAATGAGTCCGTAAGTAGCTCAAATAAACTTTTCTGTTCAACTTGATTCTCCAGTTCATAACGAATTCTTTTGATCCGCTCTATTGCTAGATCGATATATAAATTATTAATCTCAAAACCAACTGTTTTTCGACCATTACGAATAGCTGCTTCTGCTGTAGAACCTGAACCCAGAAAAGGATCAAAAACAATATCTCCAGGGTTACTACTTGCTAAAATAATACGGCTAACAAGCTGAATTGGAAATTGAGNTCTCCAGTTCATAACGAATTCTTTTGATCCGCTCTATTGCTAGATCGATATATAAATTATTAATCTCAAAACCAACTGTTTTTCGACCATTACGAATAGCTGCTTCTGCTGTAGAACCTGAACCCAGAAAAGGATCAAAAACAATATCTCCAGGGTTACTACTTGCTAAAATAATACGGCTAACAAGCTGAATTGGAAATTGAGCTGGATGAGGAGTTCTTTCTTTGGAACTACGATTTTTTCCAGATGTTACTTTAGGTATTTTCCAGACATCTGTAGGATTTTTACCTTTAGTATTACATTTCAGTTTACCGTTTTTCTTTTGATGGGGATATTTAACATTGGGATCTCGCACATCATCCAAATTAAATGTATAATTATGATCATCTTTAACATACCAGAGAAACTTTTCATTTCTCGGAGAAAAAAATAATCTTCCAGCTACACCAGCACTATAGTTCCAGACAATTTCTTGGATTAAAAAAAAGGGAATTTTATCCCAAATGAGATAAGGAATAGGAATGGCTTTCGCTGTATTCGGAAGTGATAGATATCCAAGATTTAACCAAAAGGTTCCATCCGGTGATGTGCAACGATATACTTGACTTACCCATTCGGCTATCCATGTAATATAATCTTCTACAGGTAATACCGATTCATACTCTTTACCGATATTATAAGGAGGAGAGGTTACGGTTAAACGCAAACACTCGGCAGGTAGGTGATTTATTAACTTTAAACAATCACCCTGATAAATTAATACATCCTCATCTTCATAAGCAGGATCTCCAAGAAAAGACTTTAATTCACATAAATCCATTTGTCGTTTCTCACTCATAAAATCCATTCTATATCTTTAGTTTAGGTCAACTTTTAAACAATTTATCTGGGTAGTCCCAAACTTTTGAGACTCCGAATAAGTAGACATTACCCATCCGACTGCGGCTATACTCGATATGGAGAGCAGCAGGAGTCTATAAATGTCCTACGATCGCGAAAAGCAAGTTGCAATTGAAGCCACGTTATCCGCCGCCAAATTGTGTGAACAAGTGCGTCAGGCGATTCCCCCCGCGATGGAAAAAGGCGATAAAAGCCCCGTTACGGTAGCGGACTTAGGTTCACAGGCGATTATTTGTAAAGCCATCAGTGAAGTCTTTTCCCATGATCCCATTGTTGGAGAAGAGGACGCGACAGAATTACGAAAACCCGAAATGGCGCATAATTTGGCAAAAGTCACTGAATATGTTAAAGGTGAGATTGCAGATGCTACATCCGAACAGGTGATCACTTGGATTGATCGCGGTAATGGTCAAGTCGGACAACGCTTTTGGACATTAGATCCGATTGATGGGACGAAAGGCTTTTTGCGACAAGATCAATATGCGATCGCTTTGGCACTGATTGAAGATGGGGAAGTGAAAGTAGGGGTGATGGCTTGTCCCGCCTATCCCGTCAAAGATCACAAACCCGGGATGTTGTTTATGGCGGTTCGGGGGGAAGGGGCGATAATGATGCCCTTTGCGACCGCAGAACCCACTCCGATTCATGTGGTTAAAGCCGATGATACCGCAAATCTGCGCTTTGTCGAAAGTGTGGAATCTTCTCACGGAGATCAGGATCGACAAAATGCGATCGCCCAAGCTGTGGGAATTACAGCGCCTTCGATCCGCATGGACTCTCAAGCCAAATACGGGGCGGTGGCTTCAGGACAGGCTGCGTTGTATTTGCGGCTTCCCTCTCCCAAGTCTCCCGACTACCGCGAGAATATTTGGGATCATGCCGCAGGTGCGATCGTTGTTGAAGAAGCAGGTGGGCGCGTTACAGATATGTATGGTAAACCGCTTGATTTTGCTTCTAAACCGAAAATGATGGAAAATCAGGGTGTAATTGTTAGCAATGGCATTATTCACGATACGGTATTAGCGGCTTTGAAATAGTCGGAATAGTTCTCAAGCTTTCATGGAGAATTCATAACATTTTAGATTGACAATTTGACCATTTTAAGCGGGGGGAAGGGTACTTCTCCCTTTTTTTTGTCGAGTCAAACCTAAAAAAATTAAGGTTTGATCTCTCTCGATTTTGTGTTATAGTCTTATTCTTGAACGGAATGTTTAGACATTAAGAACAAACAAACCAAACCTTTACAACCAAAGAGGGTGAATCCATGAAAATTAGCGCAAGAAATTCCCTAAAAGGAACCGTTAAAGCTGTACACGCAGGAGCAGTCAATACAGAAGTTGTGATTGAAGTTGCTCCCGGCGTTGAAGTGGTTTCTATCATTACTAAAGATTCTGCTGAAGCATTAGGGATTGCCGAAGGGAAAGAAGCCTACGCAGTTATCAAAGCGAGTAATGTGATCGTAGCTGTTGAGTAGCCGTTAGATCACCCGATTGTAGGTTGGGTTAAGCAGTAGCGCAACCCAACTCAAACCAATCATTGTTTGATTTTTTATGTTGGGTTTCGTTCCTCAACCCAACCTACAAAGCACCAATTTTTTATGGGCTGTGTTGGGTTTCGTTCCTCAACCCAACCTACAAAGCACCAATTTTTTATGGGCTGTGTTGGGTTTCGTTCCTCAACCCAACCTACAAAGCANGTTGGGTTTCGTTCCTCAACCCAACCTACAAAGCACCAATTTTTTATGGGCTGTGTTGGGTTTCGTTCCTCAACCCAACCTACAAAGCAACTATCTACAAGTTAATAACTTGAGTTAATGCTTCTCGCACCACTTCTATTCCCGCACCAGGGAGATAACCATTTTCACTCAGATAGCGTTTCCAAGCTTTTGTTCCCGGTTGTCCGGTAAACAGTTGTAAAACATGACGCATTATACTATTTAATTTAACGCCTCGACTCAGCCAATATTCTAAATAAGGAAACATCGCTTCAACCACTTGATGACGAGTTAAAGGAGTCGTTTCTTCGCCATAAAATTCTTGATCAGCCGTTGCAAATAAATAAGGATGATCATAAGCCGCACGTCCGATCATCACCGCATCTACAGATTTTAACTGTTCGTGAACTTGAGAAAATGTTGTCAACCCGCCATTAATTTCAATCAACAAATGGGGAAATTCTTGTTTCAACCGATGCACATCTTCATAACGTAAAGGGGGAATATCTCGGTTTTCTTTGGGACTTAACCCTTGCAACCAAGCTTTCCGCGCATGAACCGTAAACTGTTGACAACCCGATGCAGAAACAATTTGCACAAAATTCGCCATATCTTCATAGCGATCGCGATCATCTATCCCAATACGATGTTTAACTGTTACCGGAATTTTGACTCGGCTTTGCATCTTAGAAACCGCTTCAGCAACTCGTTGAGGTTGCGCCATCAAACAAGCGCCAAAATTGCCATCCAGTACCCGTGAACTCGGACATCCCACNCCCGATGCAGAAACAATTTGCACAAAATTCGCCATATCTTCATAGCGATCGCGATCATCTATCCCAATACGATGTTTAACTGTTACCGGAATTTTGACTCGGCTTTGCATCTTAGAAACCGCTTCAGCAACTCGTTGAGGTTGCGCCATCAAACAAGCGCCAAAATTGCCATCCAGTACCCGTGAACTCGGACATCCCACATTCAAATTCACCTGATCATAACCCATATCTTCGGCAATTTCTGCACAGATGGCTAACTCTTGGGGTTGATCTCCTCCGACTTGTAAAACGAGGGGTTTTTCTTCTGGAGAAAAGCCTAAAAGTTTGTTGCGATCGCCATGTATAATCGCCGCAGACGTCACCATTTCAGTGTACAATAATGTCCGTCGAGTCATTTGGCGCATGAAATACCGAAAATGGCGATCGGTGCGATCCATCATCGGCGCGATACTTAAAGGATAAACTTGATTTGGGGAAGTAAAATTCATCGGATCTTAGCAAGACAGCAGCAAATTTAGGAGATAATAGATTTAGTATTATTGTTGTCGTTTAGTGAAAAGAGTTCGATGATGTTGGAACCCGGTACACTCTGGAAACGGACTCAGGAACAAACCCGATTTGCACTTCAATGTGGTGCGCTTCAGTCTATCCCCACTGAATATCAGTTTATCGAACAGGATGGCATTTTGTTCTTTGTGCGAATTGTCTCTAATTTAGCACGAAAAGAGCAAGCCAAACAACAACAAGAGCAAAAATCTGAAACGTCTGGAAAACCCTTTAACCCGTTTCTTCCCTATGAAAAAGATTTATTCGTTGCTGATTTATCTCCGACTCATTTAGGTTTGCTGAATAAATATAATGTCCTTGATCATCATCTGTTAATTGTAACACGAGAATTTGAAGAACAAGAAAATTTATTAACCCTGCAAGATTTTCAGGCTTTATGGATAGCTTTAGCCGAAATTGATGGATTGGTATTTTACAACGGAGGTGCCGATGCGGGGGCGAGTCAACGACACAAACATCTGCAACTTGTTCCGCTTCCACTTGTTCCCAATGGCGTGAAAGTTCCCATTGAACCTGCTATTAATTCAGCGCAATTTTTAGGCGCAATTGGCAACTGTCCCCAACTGCCTTTTATTCATGGTTTAATTCGCCTTGATCCGCTTTTAGTTCGTTCTCCCGAAGAAGCCGCAGTCACGACTTTAGAGTTTTATTATAACCTGTTAAAAAAAGTCGGTTTACAGGGAGAAAAAGGCATGACGGGAAAACAATCGGGTGCTTACAATTTAATTATAACACGAGAATGGATGTTATTAATTCCAAGAGTTAAAGAAAGTTTTGAAGGAATTTTAGTGAATTCTTTGGGCTGTTGTGGGGCGATGTTAGTGAAAACAGAAGAAGAACTACAACACCTCAGAGAAATTACCCCATTTACCGTTTTACGCAATGTTTGTATCCCGAAATAAACAGTTAAACAACCCGGTTTC